>NZ_FMYP01000006.1 GCF_900096565.1 Williamwhitmania taraxaci | reverse complement strand
TGTCGTACATCCATGATATCTATCTTCTTTGCGGCCATATCCCTGATTTAAGTTTCAGCGATAAGATAGAAATCATTCCTTTCAATGGCTCAATGGCGCAATTTGCGTCGAAACGGGTGGCGCAACTTCGACCGAAACAATAGCCTAAATGCACCTAAAAAAGTGGCACAACTTCGACCGAAACGCCTGGCACAACTTGAACCGAAATGGGTGGCACAACTTCGACCGTTTTATCTAGTTTTCACCTAAGTAGGTGAAAATATTTTAATCGGGAAAGCCTTGTGATGATTATTATTACAGGGGTTCCCGATTATTTTATGCTTTTATGTTGCGGATATAAGGTATAATAAAACAATTTAATCTTCTTATGGTTTCTGATATTGTTTACAATAACAACACTGCTATGAGCAAACCAAAAATACTTTACATTTATGACGCCATTTGCGGATGGTGCTTTGGTTTTAGTCCAGTAATGGCCAGATTTTCTGATGAATATGCCAACAAGGTGGATATTGCCGTAGTTAGCGGTGGTCTCAAGTTGGGAGATGGCGTTGGAACCATAAGCGAAATAGCCGCCTTCTTAAAAGATGCTTACCTCGATGTGGAGGCCAAGACAGGAGTTAAGTTTGGCGAAGCGTTTGTGAATGGACCACTTGAGGATGGTAGTATGGTGCTAAACTCTCTTCCGCCAGCCATAGCCTTATCGATTATAAAGGAGCGATACCCCGAAAAGGCGCTAGAGTTTGCTGGCATGCTGCACAAAATGATTTATGTCGATGGTGTTGGGCCTGAGAACTACGCCGCATATGGCCAGTATGCCGCAACCCTAGGTTACGACGAGGCTGAATTTTATGCTAAGATGTTGAATCCAGTCTATTTTGAAATGGCTCAGCGCGATTTTGCCTACGCTAAATCGCTGGGCGTGCGGAGCTATCCCACCCTGTTGATTGAGAAAGGTGGTAAAATGGAAGTGCTTGCAAGTGGTTATATATCATACGAAAGGCTGGCAACTTTAGTGGATAGCAAACTTTAGAAATTAATGGCAATGGATTGCATACGCTTTCCATTGCCAACTCATTTCTATTACGTTCCTTACCACTACAACAATATTAAATATCAATATTGCGCACCTATTGCGCACCAATTCTTTTTCCGCATTTGTTTCTACCAACGTGTGAGGCCTACGGCCTCGTCGAGTTCATGTTGTTAGGTGAAATGGATCGGGTTTTTGTTGTCAATATGGTATGGTGCATTGCGGTTTATCACCACAACCTACCGTTATCTCCCGACGGCTCCGTAGGAGCCAAACGTTGGTTTTAGATTTTCCGTGATCATCTGTCGATTATTTTTCTTCTCATACTGACTTCTCACCGCAACCTACCGTAATACACCGACGGCTCCTTAGGAGCCAAACGTTGGTAGAAACCAAACGTTCCCAACCGTATTTGCGCCCCGTAGGTGGCGCCACTATTAACGTCAACGGCATTGGATATCCAATGTTGCGCACCTACGGCGCGCCAATCGACACGGATTATCTGTTTTCTACCAACGTGTGAGGCCTACGGCCTCTTCCAATTCATGGCGTTATGTGAAAGGGATGGGTATTTTGTTGTCAATACGGTATTTCGCAAGGTATTTTATCGCCGCAACCTACCGTTATCTACCGACGGCTCCTTATGAGCCAAACGTTGGTAGAAACCAAACGTTCCCAACCGTATTTGCGCCCCGTAGGTGGCGCCACTATTAACGTCAACGGCATTGGATATCCAATGTTGCGCACCTACGGCGCGCCAATCGACACGGATTATCTGTTTTCTACCAACGTGTGAGGCCTACGGCCTCTTCCAATTCATGGCGTTATGTGAAAGGGATGGGTATTTTGTTGTCAATACGGTATTTCGCAAGGTATTTTATCGCCGCAACCTACCGTTATCTACCGACGGCTCCGTAGGAGCCAAACGTTGGTAGAAACCAAACGTTCCCAACCGTAATTGCGCCCCGTAGGTGGCGCCACAAATCGGATTTAATTTAGGGTGCAATCAATGTTGCGCACCTACGGCGCGCCATGGTTTGTTTTTTGTGGCGGTGCGGCCACGATATATTGTGGCCCTATCTGGTGCTGCTTGTTTATGTAGGGGTATTGTTTTCTCCGTGCTCTCCGTGTCTCTGTGTATTGTTTGTTTTGAGGCCTATGGCCTCTTCCGATCTATGGAGTTATGTGGGATGGATCGGGTTTTCGTTTTCGACAGGATAGTTTGGTTGGTGGAATATGGATGTAACGTATTGTTCTTTTTCGATGATTTCGTATGCATAAATGGTTAGATTTGTATATGGGTTGTTTCCAGAATACGGTCTGCCACATAAATCACCTTATTTAAAACGAGAATAATGGTTGACGAGAAAAGTAGTGTAGATATTCTTATCGATAACCTTAAAAAGAGAGGTATCGATTGTGAATCAAATAAAACCGATCGAAGATTTGTATTGCCGAGCAGTGAGCAGCTGATGAAAACAAAATCTGTTGTTGCTGCCCTCGACTCCTGCTTCTTTATTGCCCACGATTCCTATGCGGCAAAGGCGCAAACTACTTCCACGTATACCGGATTATATACCGATGTATACGCGTCTGCTGAAGTTGAGTGCGAAATTTATAAGAAGGAGTGGGCCGATATATTCTTTAGAAGTGGAAAACGCAAAACGGGCATAAAATATATTGACAATAACCTTACCATTACCTCTTCGGGATGGACACCTAAAAGTATACTCTCTTTCGATGATGTTACATTGTTTCTTGAATTGAGCAAGCAGATAGCACCACTTAAGTTGGTTATTCAGAAGGACTATCTTCCTGAAATTGGCGAATTGAGTGGCAAAACCGTTGTTGGTATTGAGACTAATTCGTGGCTTTATGAGGGGAAGGATTTGGATCTTCTGCTAGACAAAGGTGTGCAGCTAATTCGTAGCCTAAAGAAATCATTAAAATAGGGTTACTCGCATGGTAAGTATAAACCAAGTGAGTTATTCCGATTAACCACAGTCCATGGATGTAGTGTTGATAAGGCATTGTTTCAGCCTTGAAAACGCATTGAATTTGTGTTCGATCTTAATTTAAAAAGCCGCCCCTTTCGGAGCGGCTTTTGTAATTATAATCCGCAAGAATTACTTCTTTTTGGAGTGTCTGATGGTGGATTGTGCTGCCGATAAACGTGCAATTGGCACGCGGAATGGAGAGCAGCTTACGTAGTTGAGGCCACTGCGGTAGCAGAAGTCAACAGAAGCTGGATCGCCACCTTGCTCACCGCAAATACCAACCTTAAGGTCGGAACGGGTTGCACGGCCACGCTCAACACCAAATTGGATGAGCTGTCCAACGCCATCTTGATCGATGGTTTGGAATGGGTCAGCAGCAAGCAATCTATTGTCGAGGTAGTGGTTCATAAATCCTCCAATGTCGTCACGGCTAAACCCAAAAGTCATCTGAGTAAGGTCGTTGGTTCCAAAGGAGAAGAATTGAGCGGTTTTAGCCATGCGGTCAGCAAGAAGACAAGCGCGTGGGATCTCGATCATGGTTCCGTAGAGGTAGTGAATCTCCTTGATGCCAAACTTAGCGAGAACCTCTGTGTAAACGCGGTCAACGATCTTTTTGGTGAACTCAAGTTCCGAAACATCGCAGGTTACAGGAACCATGATTTCGGGCTTAGGATGGTGACCTTCTTTGAGCAGTTCAGCAGCCGATTCGAAAATAGCGCGAACCTGCATCTCGGAAACCTCAGGATAGGTAACGCCAAGACGAACACCACGGTGTCCCATCATTGGGTTGCTCTCGTGAAGGGCTTCACCACGCTTTGCAATAGCCTCAGCAGAAATACCGAGAGCCTTCGCCAATTCAGCTTGCTTTTCAGCGCTTTGTGGCACAAACTCGTGAAGTGGTGGATCGAGCAAACGGAAGGTTACTGGGCAAGTATCCATGGCAAGCATGGTAGCCTTCATATCCTTCTTTACGAACACCGATAGGTCGTTAAGGGCCGCAACGCGCTCCTCTAGTGTGTTGCTGAGGATCATCTTGCGAAGCAAGAATAGTGCTTGCTCAGAACCTTCACCGTAGAACATGTGCTCGGTACGGAACAGACCAATACCTTCGGCACCAAAGTCGCGAGCGATCTTAGCATCGGCAGGGGTATCGGCGTTGGTGCGAACACCCATCTTGCGGTGCTTGTCAACAATGGTCATGAACGCTTGGAAACGTGGGTTCTCGGTAGCGTCCATAAGTTCAAGCGCTACATTGTAGGCGTGACCCTTAGTTCCGTTAAGTGTGAGAATATCACCTTCCTTTATAACGATGTTGGTTCCGGTTACCTTGGCAATCTTTCCAACAACGTCAACGTGGAGAGCACCTGCACCTACGATACAGCTCTTACCCCATCCACGGGCAACGAGAGCAGCGTGAGAGGTCATACCACCACGAGCGGTAAGAATACCTTGAGCGGCACGCATACCTTCAACGTCTTCAGGGTTGGTTTCTTCGCGAACGAGGATAACCTTTTCGCCCTTACGTTCCCATGCAACTGCATCTTCGGAGGTAAATACCACGCGACCTACAGAAGCACCAGGACCAGCAGGAAGACCCTTAACAATAGGCTCAACCTTAGCTTCGGAAGCTGGGTCAATAATTGGGTGAAGAAGTTCATCAAGTTGTGCTGGGTCAACGCGCATTACTACGGTTTCCTCATTGATGATTCCTTCCTTTAGCATGTCCATTGCCATGTTGAGCGCAGCGGTACCGGTACGCTTTCCTACGCGGCATTGAAGCATGTAAAGCTTGTTATCTTGAATAGTAAACTCGATGTCGAGCATATCCTTGTAGTTCTTCTCCAAGGTGGCACGGATAGCATCCAGCTCCTTGTAGGTAGTAGGAATAGCCTCTTGCATAGAGTGCAAGTGCTTATTTTGCTCGTTTTTGGTGTCGTCGTTGAGTGGATTTGGGGTACGGATACCGGCAACCACGTCTTCGCCCTGTGCGTTTACCAACCACTCCCCGTAGAAAATGTTGTCGCCAGTAGCAGGGTTGCGGGTAAAGGCAACACCGGTAGCAGAGCTATCGCCCATGTTACCAAATACCATCGATTGAACGTTTACGGCAGTACCCCAAGCGTCTGGAATACCTTCGATACGGCGGTAGGAAACTGCCTTCTTGCCATTCCAACTCTTGAATACGGCCATGATTCCACCAATGAGTTGCTCCTTTGCATCATCAGGGAAAGCCTTGCCAAGAACTTCTTGAACCTTCTTCTTGAAGTTTTCCGATAGCTGCTTAAGATCGTCAGCAGTCATGTCGGTATCGGTTTGGTAGCCCTTGCTCTTTTTGAATAAATCGAGCATGTTGTCGAGCTGCTTGCGGATGCCGTCGCCAGGAAGTTCAACGCCTTCAGCTTTCTCCATAACTACGTCGGCGTACATCATAATAAGACGACGGTAGGAATCGTATACAAAGCGAGGGTTGTTGGTCTTTTTCAGAAGGCCTGGAATGGTTTTGGAGGATAGACCGATGTTAAGAACGGTATCCATCATACCTGGCATAGAGCTACGAGCACCAGAGCGGCAGGAGAGGAGCAGTGGGTTTTCGGTATCATCATACTTCATTCCCATGTCGCTTTCTACCTTCTTCATAGCGTCCCATACTTGGGTAAGAAGATCGGCGGGAAGTTTGCAACCGTCAGCGTAGTAGTCGTTGCAGGTTTCGGTGGTAATGGTAAAGCCTGCAGGAACTGGAAGTCCTAATAGGCACATTTCAGCCAAGTTGGCTCCTTTACCGCCAAGCAGATTCTTCATGTCTGCTTTTCCTTCAGCAGTCTTGCCGCCAAAGGAGTAAACGCGTTTTACTTGCGTCATTGTTCTTACTCTTTTTAGTTTGAATTATAGTGATTTATCTCTATTTCTTTCTATTTTGCCACAGCCTACAAAATTACCAAAAAAAAACGAAATACTTTTTTCCGTTTTCCGTTTTTTTCAATTAATTGTGTGATTTTTAATTTGCTCTGCATTTCAATCGATTGCAGGACAAGGTTTCAAAAGCGAAAAAATAACCACGGAAAACGCATAGTCACGGGATAGCAAAACATAGAGGATTTTTCTTCAGCCTAAAGCCTTTTTTTTAGAAGCACAATCATTCCTACGCATACCAATGCCACGCTTCCCGAAAGCATAAATACAGCTGCCGGTGAAACCGTTTCCCATATTACACCTGCAATAATGCTTGCAAAAAGGGTGGCAATGCTCGAGAAGGCGGTGAAGAATCCAATCGCGGTAGCGGAATCCTTTCTGTCGCTGATGTTGGTAATCCATGCCTTCGAAATTCCCTCTGTTGAAGCGGCGTATAGGGCGTAGATGGTGAATATTAACCCAAAGTGAAGTAGGGTGGACGCGGCGGGCATTGCCAGATAGGCTCCGCCAAAGAGGAGCAGGCCAAAGGCGAGTACGCGCTTCATGCCAAGTTTATCGGCAAGCATACCCATGGGCCAGGCAGCCAGTGCATAAATTAGGTTGTAGAAAATGTATATCCCCACCATATAAAGATCGCTTAGTCCTGCCTCCTTAATTTTGAGCAAGAGGAACACATCGCTGCTGTTGAAAAGTGTGAAGAGCAGCAGTATGGGCACAAGAGTTTTGAAACTCTTTGGTGCAACCTTCCAGTAGCTTAAAAACGAGAAGAAGTTGGGTCGCTTTTGTGCTTGCTCCTTTTTTGCCTTTTCGGTGTGCTTCGATTCCTTCACCAGAAATGTAAGGGCTACTGCAATTGCCCCGGGAATAAATGCAATAATAAATAGCATCCGGTAGTTGCCGGGGTAAAGGGCCAGGAATATGAGCGCCATAAAGGGGCCAATGGCGGCACCCAGCGTGTCCATGGCGCGGTGAAACCCAAACACTTTCCCCTTGTTTTCGGGCGACGATTCGTCGCTCAGCAGGGCATCGCGCGAGGCGGTTCGGACTCCTTTCCCCAGCCTATCCATAAACCGTGCACCAAATATCCAGAGTGGAGCAGTAAGGACTGCCATCATAGGCTTAGATATTGCGCTCATGGCGTAACCCCATTTTACAAAGGGAACGCGCTTTCCAATCCTGTCCGAGAGCTGCCCAAAGTAGCCCTTGCTTAGGCCGGCCGTGGCTTCCGCAATTCCTTCGAGTATTCCAATCAGCAACACCGAGAACCCAATCGACTTGAGGTAGATGGGCATGATAGGGTAGAGCATTTCGCTGGCAACATCGGTAAATAGGCTGATGGCCGACACGGCAACAATGGTTCTGGTGAGGTAGCGCATGGGAAAATGTTTTTCCAAAGATAACGAATTTGATAATGTGCTAAATGCAACCACCGAAAAACCCCAGACCACCTATTAACACTGTTAAAAGTGAACAATATGGAATTCACCACACCAATCCGTCACTCCTCCTTTGGAGGAGCCGGAGGAGGTCGGTAGCGTATATACCAATCAGAATAGTTATACAATGCACCCTTTGTGTTCTCTGTGCTGTTTTTTCTCCGTGACCTCTGTGGTTAAGTATTGTAGATTTTTTATTGCAACTGATTTTCACTCCCAAGATTGTTTCTTTTGCACAAAGGAATGCGACAACGATGCCATAGGTTACTTATGCGCCTCCTTGGTGGCAGCCAATTTTTCCGTTACCGGAGCAGGAAAACTCTTGGCGAGAGACTTTCTCTCCTTGGCCCGAAAGAATATTTACATGGCGGGGAACTTTCGTTCCTTGGCCCGAAAGAATATTTACATGGCGGGGAACTTTCGTTGCTTGGCCCGAAAGAATATTTACATGGCGGGGAACTTTCTCCCCTTGGAGAGAAAGAATATTTCCTTGGAGAGAAACTTTCTCCCCTTGGAGAGAATGAATATTTCCTTGGAGAGAAACTTTCTCTCCTTGGAGAGAATGAATATTTCCTTGGAGAGAAACTTTCTCCCCTTGGAGAGAATGAATATTTCCTTGGAGAGAAACTTTCTCTACTTGGAGGGGAAGAAGGATTACATGGAGGGAAATTTCCTCCTCTTGGCTTGGTGTGAAAGGTGAAAGGCTGGCCTCTGCACCTACAAGAGGTGAATGGTAAGTTGCCCAAAACAACCAATGATTATAATATCTATTCTGCACTTAACCGTTCCGCGAAGGCGTCGAACAATGGTTAACCCTACCACAACCATTATACCTTGCAAACAAACCGGTGCCGTAGGCACCAAATTATGGTAGAAATGGAACATTACACAACAACAACACCGCGGCGCGCACCGCATTCGCCAAATGCGCACCACACTATTGCGCCGCCTGGGCATACACCACAACAAGCGCACCCGAATACAATGCGACACACCTACGGCGTGCAAACGATTTACCACCTTTTATACCTACCAACGTTTGCCTCCTACGGTGGCGTTGGTATACAGCGGTTAGCTGCACTAAATTATTTTCAGGCTGCGGAAATAGCATACGCACTCCACTCGCCATCTAGTCACTCCTCCTTTGGAGGAGCCGGAGGAGGTCGGTAGCGTATATACCAATCAGAATAGTTATACAATGCACCCTTTGTGTTCTCTGTGCTATTTTTTCTCCGTGACCTCTGTGGTTAAATATTGTAGATTGGTTAATGCTAATTGTAGCAGCCATCCTTTCACTTTTCACTTTTCACCATTCACATTCACATTCACCATTCACTTTTCATTGTCTCCTAATTTCCTTAAGTCGAAGCATCCTGTCTACTTGTAGCAGCCATCCTTTCACCTTTCACCTTCACCATTCATTTTACATCCCCTACATGATAAGCGCGGCTACAGAATACTCAAACAAAAAAAGACCGAGGTTTGCACCCCGGCCTTTCCATTACTATCTAAGTAAGCTTACTCCCTAATAATTTGGTTCTTCTTAACCTCAACGATTTTGCCAAAGCGTTGCAGCTTCTTCATGTCAATACGCTTGCCGTCGCCGTTAATGGTGATCAGCGATGGCCTACCCTTTACGTTATTAATGTAGAAGTTCTCGATGTCGGAGAACTGAAGGTTCTTGAATACTTCCAGCGAAACCTTACGTGGGTCGTCCGAGTAGCCCTGCTTGCGCCAGTTCTCCACGTTCGTCGATTTATCGCGGAACGATGGATTACCAGTGTTGATGGATTGCACTAGCGATGCCTTAATCTCGGGAAGACGCTCCACGCGGCTCGGCATAGTGTCCAGCAGCGTAAACATCGCGTTCATGGCATCAATCGTTTTGTCCGACTGGGTGGAAACAAATCCGGTTAGGTAGCTCTTTTCTCCCTTGTAAAATGGGTTGCGATAGTTTGCGTAAGCAGTGTATGCCAATGAACGGAATTCCCTGATTTCCTGAAACACCAACGAGCTCATATCACCACCAAAATAGTTGTTGAATGCCGCAGCCATTATGCGCTCCTGGTCATTGTTTACCTTGCCGTCGCGAATAATGTAAACCTTGCTCTGAATAGCCTTCTTATCGTTCAGCAGGAGGATGGTATTCTCGGCATAGGGCTTAAGCACCAACGAAACGGGCGATTCCGATTTAATAGGATTCACCGCAAGGGCGATATTCTTCTTAATGGTCTCTTGGATTTGCTCAAAAGGCACGGTTCCCGAGTAGTGTATCTCGGCTTCGTAGCGTTGCGCAACCTTAAATGCGCTGATAAGCGAGTCGCCAGTCAGTTTTTTAATCTCCTTTAAACTAAGGCGTTTAAGGTAGGAACTGTTATCGCCATACATACCATACTCGCGAAGTGCTTCGGCCAGTGTCGATGGGTCCTTCGACTCCATCTTAAAGTTCATTTTTGCTTCCTCAATAAACTTTTCCATCTGCTTAGGATCGGCCTTAGGCTTAGTAAGCAGCTCGTTTACCAATGCCAGTGTTTGAGGCAGCTTATCATCAAAGCCGTCGATGTCTACCGAAAGGTATCCGTTAGTTGTGCTAAAGCTAACCGATGCACCCAGCTTCTGAAGCTCATTCTTATAGGTCTGAAAATCCTTGGTTTCGGTCCCAATCAAGTCCATATACTGAGCCGCTTGGTTCAATACAGGGTATTTATAGGAACCCACGCCATACTTAAGCGTTAGGTTGAACACCTTATTAATAGGGTTTTCGGTATAGTAGAAATGATTGTTGCTGCTTAAGTCCGCAAGTTGCACATCCTTTCCAAACTCAATAAATCTGGGGGTGGCAATGGTTTCTGGCTTGCTATCGAGCATCTGGGCAAAATCCGATTTTGCTTCCGTATTCTTTGGAACAACTGCGTCGTAGGGAGGCTTAGCCAATTTCTCTTTTTTGGGGAAGCCCATCTTGGAGAATAGCGCAAGGTAGTTATCGCCAAAGTATTTGTTGGCCACGCGCATCACATCCTCCTTGGTTAGCTTGCCAAAGTCTTCATTTTCTTGAAGGTATTCCTCCCAAGTTTTTCCGGTAACAAAGGCATTCACAATGTAGTTTCCACGACTATCAACCTCCTCCAGGCTTTGGTCGAAGTTCTTTACATGATTAGTCTTTGCCGATTCAATCAAGGCCTCATCAAAGTCGCCACTCTTTAGCTTGTTTACCTCAGCCAATACCAATCCTTCGGCTGTTTCGAGCGATTGTCCCACCAACTTTGGAACAATAATGAATTGCTGAATACCCACATCACTAACGGACATGTTTTGGGCCATTGCCATCATCACCTTGTTATCCATGCGCAGCTTATCGAGCAGACCAGTGGAGGCACGGTTGGAGAGCAGGTCGTTGCAGAGCTCCAGAGCAAGCTGATCGGGATTGTTTTGAGAAACGGTTCGAAAGCCTAATAACCCCACCTTAACGGGGGTTTCCTTAACGCTTACCAGCTCACGACCCACAAATGGTGCAATGGCATAGGTAGGCTTTGCAGGAAGCTCACGGTTTGGCCATCCGCTAAATTTCTGCTCAATAAAAGCAAGGGCTTCTTTAGTGTCGAAATCGCCGCTGAGAACAAGCGCCATATTGTTTGCCACGTAGTAGGTTTCGTAAAACTTCCGCATCTTATTTAGCGAAGGGTTCTTCAGGTGCTCAATTTTTCCAAGGATGGTTTGCTCTCCCATTGGATGTCCGGGGAAAGATTTCTGCATCAAGGTTTCCATAAACTTGCCCAGCGGATTATCCATGGACATGTTCTTCTCCTCATAAACCGTTTCTAGCTCCGATTGGAATAGACGGAAAACTGGATTGCGGAAACGCTCGGCGTAGATGTCGAGCCACTTGTCCAGCTGGTTAGCGGGGAAGGAGTTGTGGTAAACCGTCTGCTCAAAGGAGGTGTAGGCGTTTATACCTTTACCGCCAATCTTCTTGAGCAGCTTATCCACCTCGTTCGGAATAGCGTAATCCGAAGCAGCAAGCGATAGCTTGTTAATATGCCGTTGGATCTCATAACGCTTAGCCTCATCGGTTGTAGCACCAAGCTGGTCGTAGCAGCTGCTAATGCTATCGAGATAAACCTTCTCCTTTTCCCAGTTGGTGGTACCAATCTTATCGGTTCCCTTAAACATCATATGCTCAAAGTAGTGCGCAATTCCGGTGGCATCCTTGGGATCGTTAACGCCGCCGGCTTTTACAACCACTGCACCAAATACTTTGGAGCTGGTGTGGTCTTCGTTGAGGAAAACAGTAAGCCCGTTGCTGAGCTTGTGTGTGGTAACTTTAAGCGGGCTTTGGGCCATAGCAGTTTGCTGACCTGCTATTAGAAGCGAAAGCACCATTATTCGAGATAAAAATTTCATGGATTTTGGTTTGTGTTTTAGTATCAACTATAAACAAAAGTAACTTTTAATTAGTATGCAAAGCAACTTATTTGTAACAAATCAATAAGGTTTCTTTCAATCCATTATTGTGGTATTTTAGATAAGGAATTACATAATCTTAGTGCAATTGTTTTCGCTACATTTGCACCATGCCGAACGCTAAAAAAATACTCTCCTACTTACTCATTGCGCTGGTGCTTTCGCTCAGTGTGAAGTTTCAGGGGAATGCTGTGTCGGAGATTCCCACTTCCGATAACGATCGGTCTGCCGCCTTTTTTAGCGTTTACGGTGGCGTAAATTCGCTTTTCATTCAGCCAACCGAAAAGTCAACGAGTGCTCAATTCTCGTCCATTGATCTGCGTGCCAACTTCCTGTTGCGGAGGATAGTGGCACTCCTGCCAACAGTTCCCAACGTAGCTACCGAATCGGTAGCACAAAGCTTATCGTTTCGCGAGTGCCGAGTGGCCTACGTTATCTATCCGTTCCACGATTTCCCGTGAGTGCTACACATTGCGTATTCTTTCTTTCACGCCCAATGCTATTGCATTCCTAAGTCATTAGGAGCATAGCGTTTTCAGGTGTCGGCGCATTACGTGCCTGTGCATTGTTGTTTTACTTACAAAAAATTTAAATCATGGATACTCAAATGATCATTATCGGGTTAATTTTTCTAGCCGTTTTCATTGTTCCTTATTTTCTGATAAAGTTCTTTTCTGCAAAGAAAAAGTTGAAGCTCAACACCACAATTAAATCATTGCTCGCCAACTCGGGCATGAGCGATAGCGAAAGAGTCGAAGTAAAGGATTGGATTATATTTCTTGATAGCCGGCTTTGTAAGCTTGCCGTGGTCGATAAGCGCAATTTGGATGCCAAGGGCGAAGTCATTGACATTGCTCAGCTAAAGAATTGCAATGTTAAAAGCGATGCCGATGGAGGCAGCCTCATCCTTATCGATTTGGTACTGGTATTTAAGGATGCCTCCCTTCCCGATGCGCGCTATACCTTCTATAAGTTTGGTGTCGATCGTCTTTTTGATGCTCGCGATCTCCAGCATCGTGCCGAGAACCTACAACAGTTAGTTCGCACCTGCATCGCTAAGTAGCCAATGCTTCTTATAAACAAAAGGGGCTTCACCATCGTGAAGCCCCTTTTTACTAAGTTCTATTCCGTGCTCTATTGTGAAGGGTAACTATCTCTAAATAGCGCTTTTATTCCTGTTTCATCATTCGTAGGGTAAAGTATCCCATAATAACCACAATTGCACCAATCACCAACCATAGCCACAGCTTATTTTGAAATAGGGGTAAGGTTGTCTCGGTTACTACACCGCGTTCCTCTTCCACTCCAAGTTTGAGGCTCTTCATCTCTGTTGGTATCTTGTCGGTGAATTGCTCAATGTCATAGGTTGGTGTGTTTACGTTCTTATTGCCATAGGCAAGTGTGTAGTCGGCCGTTTGTGTAAAGCGAGCAATTAGCTCATAAACAGTACCGCAAACTTCTACCGAATCAATCGTCAACGGTTGATTGTCGTAGTTATCGATGGTTATTGCGATACGCTTGGCCACGGCATTGTCGCACTCAAAGCTTCGTTTCTCAAGCGAGGTAAGCGTTCCGGAGTAAAGCGTTTCGTAGGAGTAGACGTTACCCATTTCCGTTGTTACACTGTCCGAAATGTAAGCTATCGTTATGGGTCGGTAGTAATCGAACTTCTCCCGAATCCATAGTTTTACGTGTGATATGGGCACAAGGCCAGACAGGTTTACCGAAGCAATGGTCTGTTTCGCTTTTAAATTATTCGTTACGTTTGGCTTAAAGACACCATAACTTTCATAGTTTCCCTTTATAGTCTCAGTGTGCAGTAAGTTTGCCGAAACAAGTTTAGGTCTATCCTTCACCAAAAGTTCCACGCGCAAGTAGCGATATTTGGCATCTGGAAATTCAACTTCTGTAAACTTATACTGAGTATGGGAATTGTTAATTGAAAGGATACGGTAATCCTCGGCAAGGGTATACCAGGTTTGGTTGTCCTGGCTTCCTTGGAGGTTGAGCCGCCAATCGAAGTTTTGCTCCTCAAATACTAACCTGATGGAGTTGATGGCTTCCTTTTTAGGAACCTCAAAGGTAAAAAAGGAGGCCAATTCGGTGTGCGCACGGTTGATGATCTTAAATGGTATCTCCTGCTGCAATGATCGTTCCTGTGCCTGTCGAAGAATGTAAGGTGCTTCAACAGTGTCGTGGTTATTGGAGATTCCAAAGATGCGCAGATCCGAATAATCAGGCGATAACTTCCCAATCAACTCGTTGGGAAGGGTAAGCTTATGCCACGTTTCGGTAATACCGGTAATGGGTCGATGGTAGCGGTAGTTGCTGCTCGTTTGCCCAAAGGCAGTAGTGCAGCAGCATATAGAAAGGAGTATTGCCCAAAGGCTACGGGTTTGTATCATTGTCGTCGAAAATAAAGTGCTTATACTTGTTGTAAAGAAATGAAATCACCAGAAGGAGTATACCCAGCGACACAAACGCAAGGGTCTTCGCAATAGTGTCGAAGTGCGACATGTCGTAAGCGAAGAGCTTTATCAGGGTGATGCCCGCCACTGCAATGGCTAGTATGCGGATATGCTTTCTCTTTTTTGAAATCCCCCAGATGATAAAGAGGAGCGCCATGATGCCCCACATTATGCTTAAAGCCAATCGGTATGGGTTCTCGAAGTAAAAAAGATCCATAAGGTTGATAAGTTCGCTGGAGGCGATCCACCAAATGGATGTGAATAGCACAATGTCGTAAGTCACCCGCAAGGCCTTGTTCTGCAATACCTCTTTGAGAAGTTTGAATATGGAAAAATACAATACCCCCAATAGGGCTAAGGCAATGTAGCGAATACCAACATTGAAACCACCGTGCTTAAAATATAGCCCCAATTCCTTGTGGATATAGCTGTCGCGAAGTTCACTTAATATGTAAAGTCCGTAGAACAGAAACAGAAGCAATGCATAACCAAAGAGAACCAAGCTCACATATCCCAAACTCTTCCGCTTAAACCACCGAATATTTACCAGCGCAAGGATGGAGAAAAACGCAAAGGAATAGATAATCTGCCAGATGGTACGGAAGTAACCCAAATCGTTATTATAATAAGTTTCAGCATAATCGAGTCCTGCCTCCTTTAACTCTATTGCGGAACTCGCATATAGTCTATTCCAGTATTCCGATATTTCTAAACTGAAGATAGAGTAGAGCACAATCAGCATGATGGCAGGAGTCGCAATGGCAATAAATACTGATCCACCCTTCCCATTCGGTTCCTGTGTACCTTGGTAGGTATGATTTATCCGTATAATAAAACCCATGGCAGCAACAAAGAGCATAGCCGTAAGTACATTTATGTTGAATACAGGGGTGTAATCAATTGTGCTCATATACTGCCCATAAGCGCCCTGCCAGTCTTGCAGTATGCTTATGAATGCAAGGATAATGAGCGGATAGGACATCCATTCGTAAGCGGTAACGTTTTTAGTTCGGCCTATCCAAAAGAGCAATGCTGCTTCACCGGCCCAAACCAAGGTAACCCAGCTGCCATTCAGCTGCACGGGAATGGCAATGGTAATAAAGGTTAACACGAGCCCAGCCATGAGGTAAAACATGTTTCTGTCGGCAAGTTTTAAACGATATATTACCGTACAAACACCAAAATGTATAAGCGCATTAATAACCGTAAAGATGCCTAGCAGCTGGCCACCCAACGGATGATCAACCAGAATTCCGTAACCAAATCCGAAGAAAAGAAAAGAGTTTAGGAGAAGTAAGCCTACGTCGGTGATTACGAACTTTTCGAGACGCTTCAGCTTATAGGCCAAGAAGGTGGTGTAAAATATGGCAAAGAAAATGGCTAAAAATGTTAGTGCCAACCCAAAGTGTTGGGCCATATCATATTTTGTAGCAATCCAACTCATGTAAATTAGCCAGGTAATGGCAAACGAGGAGTAGTATAGTGCCTTCCAATACTTACGGAATCCAATTACCAAGATCCCAGCGTTTATTATTGCCATGTAGCTAAACAGAATTGCAACCTTGCCTTCGCCTTTGCTCAGCAGAAATGGCACTGCATAGGCGCCCACCAAACCAATGTGAGCAATAACCTGCATGCTATACTTTAGTGCTGCAAAAACGGTAAAGGTTGTGAGCATTACCATTATTGCAAAAGTTAGTTCCTGTGGTAGAAGATGGTATATCGAGTAGGCGGCAAAGGTGATAAAGTAGAGTATCGCCATGGCCCCGCTAAGAATCACTGCGCTGAAACTTTCGTAGTTCTTTTTGAGCCGAATGGCAACTCCAAGCAACCCTAGCCCCATTAGGTAACCTAGTATAATGCGAGTAAGTGGGCTGATGAGTTGGTGTTCAATGGCATATTTGGCACCAATGGCAACGCCAATCACCAATACGGCAATCCCTATCTTGTTGATGAGGTTTTCACCAATAAACTTCTCAAGGTTAAAGACTTTCTTCGCCTTTGCCGATTCTGTTACCGGAGGAGTAATCGTTCTCGCTACAACAACCTTAGGTGGTTCTGCCGAGATTAATACCTCAGGTGCTTTCGCAACCAACGGTTGTTCTGCTTGTGGTTTAAACGAGGGCTCGGCATACCTAAGCATATCCAACTCCTCTTTTAATGCGTCAATATCTCGTTGAAAAAGCCCTTGCCTTTTCGATAGTTCTTCCAGTTTGGCGGTAAGTTGGTCTATTTTGTTTTCTCTCTCGTTCATAAGCCGGTTGATTGTTTGGGACCCATTGCTTGGGGTAAATGTAGTAAAAAGTGATTAGTGATAAGCACAAATTGTAAGGAGCAACTAAAAGCGTCAGTGTCCTGCATGTATCGTTATCCGTCAAACGCATGAATTTCTCTCCCAGCAACACTTTATTTTATGTGGCGACTAAACGATTTCCAAACAATTCATTCCAACAGTCCATCGATTCAAGTAAATAGCTAACTTTGATTTACGATAGCCAAGATGGAGTCCTATCAGGTATTCTAATCCAAGCAAACGCTTACCAACACCAACTCTCTGTAAATTTTGCATCTATGAGAAAATGTTTTGTAATTCTAGTCGGGCTTTCTCTCTCTCTGGGAAGCATCTCTTCGGCACAAACAGCTGCTTCCAAGGATCTGCTCTCGAACCATGTATATACGCTAGCCGCCGATTCCATGATGGGGCGCGCTATTGGTTCAAAACAGGGCCTTGTTGCGGCGAATTACATCTCTAAGCAGCTCGAACTCGTTGGTGTAAAACCATACCAAGGACGTTTTTCTCACCCATTTTCGTTTAAGCAAGGTCCTGTTCGTGCCTTTGGTAATAATGTTATTGGCATTATCGAGGGCTCCGATCCAAATCTAAAAAACGAATGTATCGTAATCGGTGCGCATTACGATCACATAGGCTACGATCATGTAAATGGTAAAGATATTGTGTATAATGGCGCCGACGATAACGCCTCTGGTGTGGCCACCATCATTGAATTGGGCAGGCTACTTGTGTTGCAAAAAACGATTCTTAAGCGAAGCGTAATCATCATTGGTTTCGACGGGGAGGAGAGCGGTCTCAACGGCTCCACCGCATTGGTCAATGATTCCATAATTCCCATGGGCAAGGTGAAGCTTATGATTGGCGTGGATATGGTGGGGATGCTAAAGGCAAATAAGAGATTAAACCTTAAGGGATCGGCTACTATTGAGAATGGTAATGCTATTTTCGGAGATCTCGCTCGGAAACATGGGATTGAACTTACCGAAATGGGGTTTGCTATCGAAAACAGAACCGATACCTATCCTTTCGGCAAAATAGGAATTCCTGCTATCGCCCCAACCACCGGGACTCTGTCGCCTTACCATCAGCCCGGCGATGATGCCAATCTTCTCGACTACGATGGAATGGCAACCGTTACCGATTTCCTTTTGGAAGCAGTTGTTCAATTCTCTGGACAGGAATCTCTGGTTCCATCTAAAGCCTTTTCTAATGTTGCTAAACACGGATCGACCAAACGATTTACCGCAGGTATTAAAGGGGCAATAGGAAGAAGTAAGCAAGACTATCCCGATGAGTTT
The DNA here is from genome assembly GCF_900096565.1 of Williamwhitmania taraxaci. Taxonomy (NCBI): domain Bacteria; kingdom Pseudomonadati; phylum Bacteroidota; class Bacteroidia; order Bacteroidales; family Williamwhitmaniaceae; genus Williamwhitmania; species Williamwhitmania taraxaci. The sequence continues at coordinate 77,540 of NZ_FMYP01000006.1, read as the reverse complement.
TTTCAGGGGCAAGCCCTGTTTGCAGCTCAAGTAGGTGTTTATGCTCGAGTAATGCTGAGCAAAAGGTTATTCCTTCAGCCGGAGGTTCAATACGAGACCATGGGCAGTAAAACGGCAAACGGAAACATGCGTACCCATGCACTCAATACCCCCTGCAATCTTCTCTTCGCTTTGATTAATAACGATATGGTTGACGGTCGAGTGTGTCTTGTTCTGGGTGGGTACCATAGCTACACTTTCGCTGGCAATGTTGGCGGAAAAAGCATCGACTTTGACAACCACATAAACCGCTCCGATTATGGTTTAAGCTATGGCATCTCCCTTGAAGCGATGGGGTATCAATTTGGATGCATTGTTAAGAGGGGTCTGACGGACATACTCAATTCAAACACTCCAGGAAATGTTCGAAACACCGCAGCCTATTTAACCTTTGGTTACCGATTCTAGGGGAATAATAGCAGATGGCATTAATAATTTACTGCGGTGATGCTTGGCAATTAGTGCTTTTACATCGTTTCAAACTCAAAACTACTGACTCCTTGCACTATTCGCTACCATGCTAAAGCACATTTCCTCGTTAACATCGAATAAAGAACATAGTGGTGTGTTTTACGCCATCGCAGCCTACGGTATATGGGGAATATTACCCATTTACTGGAAGTCTATTAAGCAGATTCCTGCTACCGATATTCTTGCACATCGCATCTTTTGGTCCTTTCTTTTTCTCGCTGTCATTATTAGTGGCATGCGAAAGTGGGGCGAGTTCAAACTCGCTTTTAAAAGTCTTCGGAGCTTCCTCGCTGTAGGGCTGGCCTCAATCCTTATAAGCACCAACTGGCTACTCTACATTTGGGCGGTAAACAACAACCATATCGTTGAGGCGAGCCTAGGCTACTTCATTAATCCACTTTTGACAATTTTATTGGGGCGATTGGTCTTTCGGGAACGCTCCGATGTGTGGCAAAATGTGGCCATAGGGCTTACCCTTATTAGCGTTGCCTTTCTAACCTATCAGTATGGAAGGGTTCCATGGATTGCCTTAACCCTAGCTACCTCCTTTGCAATATATGGACTGGTGAAAAAACTCTCCACGTTAACACCGCTCACAGGCCTTGGTGCCGAAACTATGCTGGTTGCTCCCCTTGCCTTAGGTTTTCTGTTAGTTCAGTTCAGTCGTGCCGACAGCGTTTACAGTCCTATCACTTTGACAACGGTGATTCTGATTGTCCTCACCGGAGTGGTTACCTCAGTGCCGTTGCTGCTGTTTGCGCAGAGCGCCAAGCGAGTCCCGCTTTCAACACTTGGGTTTATTCAATACCTATCGCCAAGCCTGAGCCTAATCCTCGGTATTTTTCTCTACCACGAACGGTTCACGCATATCGATATGCTCAGCTTTGGTTGCATTTGGGTGGCCCTTGCCATATATTCACTTTCGCGAAAAGATGTTTTGGGCAGGTTTAGAAGAGGGTAGGAGGTGTTCTTCTTTTTCTGATAGATAGATCAAGTTTCCAGCACGAGTAATCGAATTTATATTTAGTTTTTTTTTCAGTAGTAGCTTGGATGACCATTGAAATGTCATTTACCGCCCATCCAAAAATATCGGTTTCATTATCGGTTTCATTTATCCCTTTTTCTCAAATTTATTGACAACCTTTACACTCTCATCTTCTTGAGTCAATTCATTCCCTATGGCAGAGCCTAATCACCTCAAATTTAAGGTACAGCGCATTATTGCAATTTCTTCTGTATTGCTGCTAATAGGCAAATTAATTGCCTACCAACTCACAAACTCAGTTGGTGTTCTAACCGATGCCCTGGAGAGTATTGTGAATGTTACGGCTGGTTTTATTAGTTTATTTAGCATTTACATTGCACTAAAACCAAAGGATCAAAGCCATCCTTATGGGCATGGAAAGGCCGAGCAACTTTCTGCATCAACCGAAGGGATTTTGATTTTCTTGGCTGGTGTTATGATTATTTTTGAGGCCGTAAAGCGTCTCTTCGTGCCTGCCCAAATTGAGCGCCTCGATATTGGTATCATTATCGTTGCCATTGCCGGATTGATTAATTATGGGCTTGGTTACTACAGCATATTTATTGGAAAGAAGCACAACTCAATGGCGCTTGTTGCCGGGGGGCGACATCTGCATTCGGATACATACTCCTCAATTGGATTGGTCATTGGACTTATTCTTCTTTACGTTACAAGGATTGCTTGGCTCGACAGTGCCATCGCTATTATTTTTGGCCTTATAATTATTTTTACCGGAGTGAAAATCCTGAAGGAGACTGTCGCTAACCTTATGGATGAGGCCGATTTTAAAGAGATCGATAAACTTGCCACCATTCTTTGGGAGCATAAAAATGAAAGCTGGATAGAAGTTCATAACCTAAAGGTTGTGAAATACGGCGATTTGCACCACGTCGATTGTGATATTACTCTTCCTTGGTATTTGAATATTAAGGATGCGCACCAGGAGAGTGATGCCCTCATGAACGTTATCACACAGCATTACAGTTCAAACGTTGATGTCTCGGTCCACACCGATGCTTGCAACGACACGCTATGCCACTGTTGTACTTTATATACCTGCAGCGTTCGGGTGCATCCCTTCGAAAAGGAGATACGCTGGAGCAAGGAGGATATTATTGCTGAAAAGTGGTAATGCCACCTGATACTTTTTTATTCTTACATGCTAAATAAGTCTCGTCAAAACGCTTATGTTACCGTTTTCTAGGCACATTACCATACTTCTGTTCACCGTATCCTTCGCTATTGGGTTGGTGTGTTGGTGCGTTAGTGCTTTTGATAAATCGGTTAACCATAATCTGATTGAAAACACCTGCTGCGACCTTGGTGGTAGTGGCCATCATACCCATGAATCTTCTTTCGAGGATCATGAAGTTACTGCTATAGGAGTAGGTGTGCAGTTTATGCCTACCCTTTCTGTAAGAGTTATTGCCAATTTCTGCTGTCAATTTTCCTCCCGTTACGTTGTCTCCATTTGGCAGCCGCCCAAAATTTCATAGCTACTTCTGATTATTTCGCAGCACCCTCGGTTAAGTCCAAATGGTTGCTATTCTATTCTTGTTTGCTCTGGTGAGAACCTTGGTATCTTGATACGTTTACAACCCTGTAATGCTGCGCTTTTCTAGTTTTAGTATTCTTGAAATTTGTAATTTATGGGTTTTGACGATTTTTTTGACGTTGAGGGTAATCATCATAAGCATGAGCATTACCATCGCAGTTCTAGTTTCCAATCTAACCATGAGCATTCATCATACCAAACAAATAGGGTTAGTCGTATAGCTTTGGCTATTCTAAGGAATCCAACGTACCGTGTTTTTTTGATACTAGGCCTTCTTCTTCTGCTGGCAATAGTAGTTGCACTTGTGGTTGCGCTGTTTCCATATCTCTTGCGTGTACTCGATTTTGTTTCCGAAAAGGGAATAAGTGGAGTAATCGAAACCTTTTGGAAGGGAAATAAATAACCTCTAAATATTGTATTGCTATGAATTGTCCAAAGTGTAATACCTCTCTTATAGTTGCGAATACACAAGGTGTAGAAGTCGATCATTGTCCCAGCTGCCATGGTGTTTGGTTGGATCGCGGTGAGTTAGAAAAAATCATCGACCGTTCAACCGGCTTTTGGCCAAACGAAGAGGATGACCATCGTGACCATGGCTACCGTTCCAATCATGGCAACAACCATCATCGTGAAGGCTTTGGAAATACTGATCATACAAAGCGCCGAAAAAGTTTTTTGTCCGAAATGTTTGATTTCTAGCTGCACTTTCGTAACTTACCCATAAAAATTTACCGCTATGTTCTCACTCAGTCACATTCACCCCATGTTGGTGCACTTCCCAATCGCCTTGGTTGCGTTTGGATTCTTAGCCGATTGCTCCTCGCTCTTCTTTAAGAAAGAGGCTTGTTTGTCCAAGATGGGTTTTTACCTGTTATTGGCAGGAACGGTAACTGCCCTGACAGCCTTGCTTTCGGGATTGTTTTTTACTTCCGAAATGACCGGTTCTGCGGGTGAAGTGATGGAAACGCACGAGTTGTTTGCCTGGCTTACCATTTCGGCCTTAGTGATTACCTCTCTTTTACGCATTTATATGCTCAAGGAAAAGCAGGAGGGAAGCCGATTGAAATGGTTGGCTTTCGGTTTTTATGCGGCTGCAGCAATCTTAGTTAGTATTACCGGTTTTTTTGGGGGGACGCTTGTCTATAACTACATGATGCCCCTTTAATAGTTTGTTAACTTAAATTACTTAAAATTATGAAACGAATTTTTTTGTTTGCTTTCGTAGGCTTAGTTGCCTTAGCTAGCTGTAATCAATCAGCACCTGAAAAAACAATTGCCAATTTAAAGGATGGCATTAAAGGCGAAACAACCGCTAGCGCCAAGTATTCAGCATTTGCCCAAAAGGCTAGGGAAGAGGGCTACGATACCATCGCCAAACTTTTTGATGCCGCTTCCAAGGCCGAAATGATTCACGCGACTAACCACACTAAGGTGCTTACCGATCTTGGCGTTGCTATGGAGGCGTTTAATCCAGAGTTTGAGGTGAAAACCACTGCCGAAAACCTTCAGGCTGCAATAACAGGTGAAACTTACGAGATTGACTCCATGTATCCCCGATTCCTCGACGATGCTAAGGCCGAAAAGGTAGAAAAAGCCACCAAATCGTTTACTTGGGCTATGGATACTGAGAAAAAACATCAGTCATTCTACGCCGCTTCGCTTGAGGCATTAAATGGTGCAGGCGAAAAAACGCTTCCTTTCGAGTATTTTGTTTGTCCTGTATGTGGCAACACCTACGATAAGGCCACGTTAGAACCTAAATGTGGTTTCTGCCAAACAGACCAAGAAAAGTTTATTGCAATATAAATTTTAGTTACACATTAATGTTGCGCGTACTGATTGCATTTTGCATTCTTACGCGCAATTTTTTTCACATACCATGTCCCACATGAATAATTTATTATCTTCGCTTCAGCATTGAGGTAATGTGTTTACCGTTTGTTGCATCTCTGTTTAATACTCATTCTTGCACATATAGTGGATATGGATCAACGATACTCCGTCGAAGGCAAAACAAACCCTAGTATGATTAATGTTGGGGTTGCACTAATCTTTTTTAATTTAATAACCTACCTAGTAGGCCATAGAGCCTCAATGTTCGACGTTGCCGATAGCGAGGCTAGTGTCTCTGAATTTTTTGTTGGTTTGTTCTACTTAGTCATACAAGTTGTATGCACCGTGTGGAGTGTTAAGGTTGCAGGGCAACTTAACCGGTCACAAGCATTTTGGGGTATTATTACCTTTATCTTTACACCAATAGCCTTGGTTGTTCTAGGATCAAAGGATGTTTTCATGGAACCTGAGTTTGCCGCAGTTTACAGCAAGCATAAGAGCGACTATTTTCTCGAAACCATAAAACTCAAGAAGGATTATGAGCGCGATGAGCTTACTGCCGATGAGTATCGAGCAAAACTCGCGTTAGCCGAAGAAAAGCACACCACCTCGCTCAATGCCGAAATGCAGAAAATGGAAGCAGTGCTGGAACGTAAGCACGAGTTTGAGGTGATAGCAAAAGTAGAGGGCGATGGAACACCAATTGTCGTTACCGATAAATGTCCTGCATGTGGAATGACACTATCCCAAACCGATGATGTTTGCCCCGATTGTGGTTTGCAGCTACGGTAGTATTCCATCTCGTATCATTAGTAGGATAAATGATAAAAACCACTCCCGTTCTTGAAGTGGTTCTTTTATGCAATCAGGCCGGGGTTGTCAGTCCTTACAATGGTGGTTACGGCCTATTTCGTGGCGCCAACAAAATCGATTGAGGGCTATTCTTCTACCTCAATTACTTCATATAGGCCCATATGGTTCTCGGCAAAGCGTTGCATTTTCTCCGTATACGTATGCCCATATACCAGCCATTGAGCCTTTCCTACACCGCCGGCAAGTCTCTCTATTTGCGAGTGAACTTCATTCTTTATAACGAGTTCGCCATCGTCTACTACAAACATTTTTAGCGCAGCAAGATTCAGACCGTTGTTCGAGTATAGCTCGTTAAACCGGCGAGCAGTACCAATTACCACATCAGAGCCGGCATATATTTTATCCTTTTGTTGTTCATGCTTCTCCCCATCAATCGCGCAAAATACGCGCAGCTCCGATTGCCGAACGAGGGCGTTGAATCGCTCTTTTAGCTCAATCGCTTTTTCCCTATCCGACACCACGATGATCGCTCGTGGCACATCGTTTAGCGCCGATTTAAGGCTTTGAATAACACCTATCAGAATGCTTGTGGATTTGCCACACCCGGCAGGGCCTATACAGATGCAGTTCGCTCCCGACTTTACCCTCGAAATCGTGTTCTGCTGTAGTTGTGTGGGTTCAATTATTCCTGCTGCCTCAAGTGCGGTTGAAAGTTCGCTGCTGAGCTTCTTTTTGAATATGCTGTTCTCTGCTGATTCCATGATGTAGCTTTGCAATTGTTTGTGTTCCTTTTCGAGTACACTCGACAGGGCAAATTTACACCATTTTTATGGCATTCGCACTAGCTATAATTATGCACACGAATATCCTATATATAATTGCATTAGTTAAGGCATACGTCTGTAACGTGTTATGTCGATATTGCCCCATGCCTGCGCTGCACCGCCAAATGCAAAATTACGCTCTTGGGTGAAACTGCATGATTGTCTCCCTCAGGAAGGTGGTGTCTAGGTGGGTGTAAATCTCCGTCGTAAGGATAGATTCGTGGCCAAGCATCTCCTGCACGGCCCGTAAGTCGGCTCCTCCTTCCACCAAATGGGTCGCAAAGCTGTGCCTAAAGGTATGCGGACTGATGGTTTTCTTTATTCCCGCTTGTTCCGCAAGTAGTTTTGTAATGGTAAAGATCATTACCCGAGAGAGTTTTTTTCCTCTTCTATTAAGAAACACAATGTCTTTGCTAGCCGAGTCGGGAGTTAACTTGTTTCGATCAATATAGTAGTATTCAATCTCCTTCACCGCTCGTGGGCTTATCGGAACAAGCCGCTCCTTATTCCCTTTTCCCACTACCTTTATAAATCCTTCCGAAAAGTGGAGGTTCGATAGGCTTAACCCTACCAGTTCCGACACCCGCAATCCACAGCTATATAGCGTTTCCAGTATCGCCTTATTGCGCTGACCCTCGGGCTTACTTAGGTCAATGGCACTAATAATCGCATCGATTTCTTCGGTCGAAAGAACAATTGGTAGCTTTCGCCCAACTTTCGGTGCAAGGAGCAACTCGGTGGGATCGTTTACCAAAACATCCTCGAGCATAAGGTACCTAAAGAATCCTTTTACACCGGAGAGCGTCCGCGCCTGGCTTCGCTTGTTTAGCCCATTCGATTCGAGCGATACAATAAATGCTTCTAGGTCTTGCTGCGAAAGCGTCTCTACCGTTTGCTTATTTAACTCTTGGTTCGCGAATTGCCACAGCTTATCCATGTCCGAAGTGTAGGCCACTATTGAGTTTTCGGAAAGCCCTTTCTCCAACCTTAAAAAGCTGGCATATCCTTCTATCGCTTCCTCTATTCGCATTATCAAGGAGATGTATTAATTTTAATCTGCCTGCTTGAAGGCTGAGAAAAAAATGGTTACTTTGCACGAAATTGGCCCAAAGTAAACTGTTTTTCTGCTTTGTTGGCAAGATTTGGATGATTAAATAAACACTAAAATATGGTAAAACGTACTAAGATTGTTGCTACAATTAGCGATAGGCGTTGCGAAGTTGAGTTTCTTCAACGATTATACAACGAAGGGATGAATGTGGTTCGATTGAACACCGCTCACCAGTCACCGTCTGATTCGATAAAACTAATTGAGAATGTTCGGAAAGTTTCGAACAAAATTGCCATCTTAGTTGATACCAAGGGTCCCGAAATTCGCACAACTCAGATGATTAGTGGCGCTGGGTTTGATGTGGTTACCGGCGACAAAATTATTGTTCGTGGAAACCCTGAAGAGCTCTCCTCCCGCGAATGCTTGTATTTGAGCTACGAAAATGTCGTGGCCGATGTCCATGTGGGCGCATCGCTGCTCATCGACGATGGCGATATTGGCATGGAAGTGATTTCTAAGAGCGCCGATAGTTTAGTGTGCGAGGTGAAGAATCACGGCACCATTAAAGGACGCAAAAGTGTCAATATCCCCGGTGTTTCCATCTCCTTACCCTCTCTTTCCGAGAAGGATATAAATTTCATTCACTTTGCCATCGATCAAAAAATCGACTTTATCGCACATTCCTTTGTACGCCGAAAGGAAGACCTTATCGGAATTCAACAAATTCTGGATGAGCGGAAGAGCCCCATACGCCTGATTGCCAAGATTGAAAACCAAGAAGGTGTCGATAATATTGAGGAGATCCTCGATCATGCCTATGGAATCATGGTGGCACGGGGTGATCTTGGCATTGAAATCCCGGCTGAGAAGATTCCTGTGATCCAAAGACGGTTAATTCGCAAGTGCACCGAGAGCAAGAAACCGGTGATTATTGCTACTCAAATGCTGCACACCATGATCACCAATCCTCGCCCTACTCGCGCCGAGGTGAGCGATATCGCCAACGCAATATACCAGCGCACCGATGCCATTATGCTTAGTGGGGAAACGGCTTATGGCGAGTATCCCGAGGAGGCTGTAACCGTTATGTCTACCGTTGCCGACGAAATTGAGTCGCAACTCCCGCCTGATGCCGAGATCGACTTCAAACGTATCAACAATGTGGTGACTTCGGTCTTGGCAAAATCAGCTGTAAAGGCTACCTGTCTACTTCCAATCAAAGCAGTAGTCGTTGATACGCTATCAGGCCGTACCGGAAGATACTTAGCCGCATACCGGGGGTTGATTCCCGTTTACGCCATGTGCTACAAGGAGCATGTAATGCGCCACTTGGCCTTATCATATGGCGTTCAAGCGTTCTATATGGAGCCTCGACTCACAAAGGATGAGTTTGTCCGGGAGGCAATGAGAACATTATTGGAGCAGAATAAGGTCCAGCTCGACGACCTCGTACTCGTGGTAGGAGGTAGCTTTGGACATAGCAATGGCGCCACCTTCATGGAGATATCAAAAGTGTCGAGCATGCTTCATTTCGGTCAGTTGTAAAGCCTTATTTTCATTTCCTCATTGAACGACTAATCCATTTGAATAGCTTAAATGGGTTAGTCTTTTTGTTTTACGTATAAACTTGGTATTTATCGGGTGTTTCTTTGCTTAACCATCTTTTCTTGACACTGGTTCTCATGCACCGCAACCATTCAACGATTTCCGCTTGATATATATCAGTAATCTTTTTTGCGAAAGTAGTTGACATCATTCCCCATTGTTGTAACTTTACCTCACCTTAGAAATTAAATTTTGGCCATTATGGGAGCCTCCTTGCTTAGTCTTTTCTTTGCTGCTGCCTTGAGTTTTTCGTTTCATCCAGTGCACGTATCCGTTTCAACCGTCGAGGTCAATTTAGACAGTTCGTCTGTTATGGTGCAGGTGAAACTTTTTACGGATGATTTTCAGCACTTCGTGAGTAGACTCAATGCTACGGAACTTAAGTTGGGGACCAGGGAAGAAAATCCTCAGGCCAACGAACATATGGTTGGATATCTTACCAAACATCTTTTTGTTGAACTGAATAGCAAACCTATAGCCCTTACTTTCTTTGATCGGAAAATGAATGAAGAGTCTATTTGGATTATCATGAAGGGGGTTATTGAAAAACCTCGGAAAGGTAAGTTTATCCTGAATTCTGCTCAAGTCGAGAATACAATCCTTTTAGACCTTTTTGATGATCAAAGTAACTTGGTCATTTTTAGTCTAGGTAATGGAACCGAAAAGGGGTATATGATGAATATTACTAACTTACGGCAGGAGATTGAACTAAAGTAATGAATCGAATCATAGCCATTGCCGCTTTTATACTGATTAATTTACATTGCTTTGCTACACATAACAGAGCGGGTGAAATTACCTATCGCCAGATTTCTGGTTCCACTTACGAGATCATTGTTGTCACCTACACCAGTTCGCTTCCGGGTACAGCGGATCGGCCTTCGCTAATGGTCTCATTTGGCGACAATGTCTCCTTGGAAGTTGCCCGCTACGAGCTGATCTTCCTCTCTAATAATTATAAGCGCAACACCTATAAGGTTCAGCACACCTTTCCCGGTGCTGGTACTTACGATATTATGGTGGAGGATCCTAATAGGAACTATGGCGTTAAAAATATCCCAAACTCGGTATTTACCGTATTTACAATCAAATCGACATTGGTAATTAATGCCGCTTTGGGTAACAATACCACTCCACAACTCTTAAATCCTCCCATCGACTTGGCCGGAAAGTTTAAACTATTCGTGCACAATCCCGCAGCTTATGACGCCGAAGGCGATAGCATTTCCTATGCCCTTACTTCTTGCTTAGGTGAGGATGGAAACCCTATACCAGGCTACGTTTACCCTCCAGCAACCGAGAGTATATCCGTTAATCCTACTACCGGAGACCTTATTTGGAAAACACCTTCCGATACAGGAAGTTTCAACGTGGCAATCAATGTAATGGAATGGCGCAATGGAATTAAGATAGGAAACATTGTGCGCGACATGCAAATCGATGTGCGAAACACTACCAACAACCCACCGATTAACGATCCGCTTCTGCGGGTTTGCACTGAAGCGGGCAAAAAAATAACCCTTCTGGTAACTTCTCGTGATCAGGACAACGATCCGGTTTCACACAAAGTTATTGGTGGTCCTCTATCGCTAGCCATTAGTCCTGCCAATGAACTTAAGCTTGTTTCCGTAAGCTCAGGGATAGTTACTTCTGAATTTAGTTGGAAAACCGATTGTTCCCATATAAGGGCGCAACCGTATGAAGTTATATTAAAGGCCGAGGATAATAACTCTAGGCTTAATTTGGTAGACATGGATCCCATTCTGATTTCCATAAAAGGTCCTGCTCCCAAAAACCTTGTTGCCGAACCTGCTACTAATGCCGTTACACTTCGATGGGAGTCTTGCGGCTGTGGAAATGCCTCCTCCTACAATATATATCGAAAGGTCGATCCATCTACCTACATAATTGATTCTTGCACAACAGGCGTTTTGCCCCTTTTTGGATTTACAAAAGTTGGAACAGTTGGTCCTTCAAACCTCGAGTTTATTGATAATAATAATGGGAGCGGGCTTGTTCTTGGTGGAAATTACTGTTATCGTATTGCAGCCGTTTTTGACTTGGGTCTCGAAGGATATGTTTCCGATGAGGTATGCACCACGTTAGTTCCAGGCTTGCCATTTATTTCTAATGTGAGCGTCGAGGAGGATGATCTTTCATCTGGTCGTGTCGATATCGCTTGGCGTGTTCCATCCGACTTTGATGCGGTTCAATTTCCAGGGCCTTATAAATACAATATTTTTCGGAGTGCCGATTTGTGGGGCAGCAACTTCCAGCCGATTGGTTCAATCACTGGATCTCTTTCCGACACTACCTATTCCGATACGCCCGTTAATACCATTGACGGACCATACTCCTATATGGTGGAATTGTTTGACCTTTCAAAGAATATGAAGGTTGGATACCCAGGAATAGCGTCCACTACTTTGCCCGAGTTGCAGGCAACCGATGAGCAGATTAATATTCATATGGCCAATAACACTCCGTGGCAAAACAACACCTACCAAATCTTTCGTAGCGATGCGGGTGACCCTTTTAGCCTGATTAATACCATCGATTCACGCGATTATAGCGATCAATACCTAACTAATGGAAAAGACTATACCTACTTTGCCATTAGCCAAGGAACCTACACGTATAAGAATGCGCAATTTGCAACAGTTAATCGCTCCCATATACGAAGCCTTAAACCTCTCGATAACATTCCTCCCTGTGCACCATCGCTATCCATTGCGGTAAGCTGCGATAGTCTTTATAATATGCTTAATTGGACACTACCTACTGGTCCTTGTTCTCACGATGTGGCATCCTACATACTCTACTACTCCAACTTAGTGGATAAGGATATGGATAGTTTAACATACATACCAAAGGCCGATCAGTTGAACTATCTTCACTACCCATCCAAGAATCTTGGTGGGGCTTACGGTATTGTTGCTGTCGATTCGGCTGGGAATAGAAGCGCTATGACAAGAGCCGTGGCATCAGATAGCTGTAGTTTGTATGATCTTCCCAATGTTTTTACTCCTAACGGTGATGGGATAAATGATCTGTTTGTTCCGATTAATCAGACCTATCAGTATGTAGAGCGAATATCCATAAAGATTTTTAACCGGTATGGAGAGTTGGTGTTCGAAACTACCGATCCAGAAATCCGATGGAATGGAAAGGTTAAGGGTAGCGACAAATTAGCCTCGCCCGGTGTTTACTACTATATTTGTGATATTTGGGAGTTGCGATCGGTAGGCGTATTTCAAGGTCCCCCTAAGGTTGGATTTGTCTACCTTTTGAGTGATAAATCAAAAAATAGTTCCGATTAACCTTATGGCAAATATGTTCCGTTTCTTTCTTGCCTTTTTTGCTTCGCTACTTGTAGTTGGCAGCGGTTATTCGCAGCCAGTTTATTTAGAATCTTATTTTCAAGCGCTAAATTCGGTGAATGAAAAGAGATTTGGTGAGGCGCTAGAATTCCTTAACCAGTCAAAAGCGAGTGGATTACCCGAATTGGATAGCTATCTATTTCTTGGAAATCTTTATTTAGAAAAAGGCTCACTCGATGAGGCTGAAGCCAATTTTCGACTGGCCGATGCACAAAAGCCTGGCATTGGTTCTTACGGCTTAGCCAAGGTATGTGCGCTTACCCAGCGCGATTCTATCGCTTGCATTTGGTTGCTCCGCTCTTTGAACTCGTCGTACAAATTACCCCAAAACATTTACTTACGCGATAATGCCCTAACGCGACTCGAAAGTTCGTTGTATTGGAAGAACCTTTGGAATGGTGATTACTATTCGAAAAACGAACAGTTTGAGGCTGATTTGGATTATCTGGTTTCGAAGGAGAACTACGGAGAGGCCCTCGATTTGCTAAACGAAAAGGGTGCCAAGCATCGTTTACCTCATCGGCAGCAGGCTATTCTTGCCCGAATATACTACCTGCAACAATCGTATTCCGCGTCTGTAGAGAACTATTCCCAGGCCATCAAACGATCATCTCGGAACTCCGATTACCTGAGTGGGCGAGCAAAGGCCTACCTCATGGTTGGCAAATTCGGAAAAGCACTGGACGATATCCAGCAAGCGCTCGATATAGATCATTTAAATTTGGAGTTCTACTTCATAAAGGCCAAGGCTAATGCCGGTATTGGAAACGCCGATCAAAGCCGATCCGATTTCAACCTTTTTCTTAAAGCGTACGGCGATCATCCCGATGCTATCTTTGAATACGTCGAGTTGCTTCAACAGGGCGGCTTCAACATGGAGGCTTTGCGGCAGATTAACCGCTGTATCCTACTCAAACCCGATGTTGCTAAATACTACTTATCGAGGGCCACAATCTATATGAAAACCAACAGTTACAAATACGCGGTTGATGATTATGCCATGGTGCTCGATTTGGATCCTCCTAAGGCCTCCATCTATCTTCAAAAAGGATATGCCCGTTCTGCAATGGGCGATGAGCAGGGTGCCTGCATCGATTATAAAAAAGCTGCATCTATGGGTAACCTCGATGCCCAAAGCATGGTAGCTCGAAATTGCCGATAAACAGCCTTATCGCGATTATCTTTCTTAGGATTATTGATACATGAGGGCCGAATACTCCCGTAGTTAAATTGCTCCTAAAGCGATTACGATATCTTATTGCTGGAATTGGCTATGCGTCTTTCTACTTAATGGAATATGCACCATGTCTTTTTCTTGTCAATTAATCAAAGAGCAATCGTTTGCACTGGTTTTGTTGAGCAATGTCACGGGGAAATCTATTGTAGAACATACAATTTAATTCTACTGCCCGATGAACTTTCTGCAACTTTGCAGTGTTATTCTGATAACAATTAAAAACAAAAATATAATTCAGTTGTATGGCAAGGAAACTTTTAGTGAGGGACGTTACATTGCGCGATGGTCAGCAATCCCTTTTCGCCACTCGAATGACTCAAGAACAAATAGACCGGGTTTTGCCCATATACCGTGAGGCTGGTTTCTATGCAATGGAAGTATGGGGTGGTGCTATTCCCGATTCAATAATGAGGTATCTCAATGAGGATCCATGGGAGCGATTGGAAACCATTAAACGTGAAATTGGAGATGTTTCCAAACTCACAGCGCTTTCACGTGGTCGAAACCTGTTCGGATATAATCCTTATCCGGAGTCTGTTATAGAGGGATTCAACAGGAATGCAGTAAAATCAGGGATTTCTATAATGCGTATTTTTGATGCGCTGAATGATGCTTCTAACATACGAAGTACCATTAAGTATGTCAAGGAGAATGGTGGAATAGCTGATTGCACCGTTTGCTATACCGTAGATCCAAAGTTTACTCGAAAAGAGAAGTTTTTAGCACTGCTAAAAGGAAAGCGATTACCATCAGAGATTTTCACCATCGATTATTTTGTGAAAATGGCTCGTGAATTAGAAGGTATGGGAGCCGATATGATTACCTTGAAGGATATGGCTGGTTTAATTCCTCCCTCCAAGGCTGGGAAAATTATTCGTGCTCTCAAGAGTAATGTTTCTATTCCCATCGATTTCCATACGCACTGCACGCCTGGTTATGGCTTAGGTGCTTTTGTAATGGCGCTTGTTAATGGTATTGACATTCTAGATACTGCAATTCTAAATTTCTCGGGTGGTCCTGCAGCTCCTTCGTTCGAAATCATTCAAATCTTTTGCAACAAACTCGATATTGAAACTGGCGTAAATCTCGATGCTGTTGTTCGAATCAATAAGGAGTTAAAGGTTATTCGTCAAGAGTTGGCTAGCGTGGATAGCTATAAGTTGTTCCCTATCGATTTTGATATTACTAAAGATAAGCTGCCAGCTAATATTGAAAAACTCTTTGATCAGGCAGTTGAGGCAGCGAAGGCTGATGATGAAGAGGCTTTACTAAAAGCCTGTTACGGTATTGAGAAGTATTTTAACTTCCCTGAACCCGATGAGGTTGTTAAGTTTGCCGAAGTACCAGGCGGCATGTATACCAACATGCTCGCTCAGCTTAAGCAGCTGCAGCTGGAAAATTTAATACCGAGGGTAATGGAGATTATTCCAACCGTTCGCTTGGCGGCAGGTTGTCCTCCGCTTGTTACGCCTACTAGTCAAATTGTTGGTGCTCAGGCAGTAAACTGCATTATCGACGAGAACAAGGGGTTGCCGTTCTATACAAGTAAATCAATTCAGTTTGTGAATCTTGTTAAGGGCTCTTATGGCAAAACGCCCATACCAGTGGATCCCGATTTCAGAATGAAGATTGCCGGAACTCGAGACGAAGTGCCCTATAATACTGAGGCTTACCAGCGCCAGCCAAATCCTTCTTTTCCAGAGTATGGCAAGGATATTTTCCTAGCTAAGAACGAAAAGGAAGAGTTGCTTCTGGAACTGTTTCCTGCAGTTGCTTCAAAATACCTTGAAGATAAAATTCACGGATTGTATCTTGAGAAGAAGTTAGCTGTGGATAAGGAGCGTGCTGCACGGGAAGAGGCCGAGCGGGAGCGTATTGCTAATATGACTACCGAAGAGCGCAACCAGATGGTAACTGAAGCGTTGCTGAATATGTAGTAACTCAAATCAAGTAAAAAGGCGGATACTCTTAACTGGAGTATCCGCCTTTCTATATTAGGGGAAGTTGCATTAATCCCAAACAAATTTCCAACTGCCATCGACTTGTCTTTTTCATACCGTGTGAAATATCCCCGTGCTCACAACCGTTTTTCCAAAAGAGTCTATTCCTGAGTATTGATACTTTCCATAGGTATATCCTAGGTCGCCTGATGACGAAACATCTACATAATCGGGAGTCCAGGTTAACGTCACATTTTGAAGCCCACTGGAATTGGAGTAGAGTGCGCTTATTGCCTCCTTTCCCTTGTGAATAACGTCGCTGCGATTAAGGACTGCACTGTCGGCAGCAAAAAAGGAAAAGGCCTCTTTTAATCCCTTTTCTTTCACCATTTGTGCAAAAGCATGCTCTGCTGCTACTATTTCTTTTTTGAATTGCTCTCTTTTTTCGCTTTGATTTTGCATCTGACAACTTGTTATAACGACTATTGCCATTGCTGTAATAAGGATGGGCGTTTTCATATGCTAGGGTTTCTTGAATAGTTCCTTCAGTTTCGATTTTAGCTGTTCGGCAGTAGCTGGTTTGGATAGAATGGTAAGGTTTTGGTCTACCAATACCATTTTTGGCGTTCCGGTTACATTGTATGCCTGGCTCAACTCACTCTCATAGGGTTCCGGATCGAGATAGTTGAACCAATCAAGCTGTTCTCGTTCAAGAAAACTTGAGTATTCTTTCTCGCCATAGTCGAGCGATACACCAATGATTTCAAATCCAAGCGGATGGTATGTTTCGTAAATCTCTTTAATGTGGGGGAGTTCTATAATACAATGAGGGCACCAGCTCGACCAAAAGAGCACCAATTTGTATGTGGCCTCTACTTTGGATAGTTTCAACTTCTTTCCTTTTACGCGAAAGGTAAAGTCAAAGGCTTTTTCACCAACAGCGGTTTGCTTTATCTTTTGAATATCGGTGGCTGTCAGTGGTCTCTTATCCATTGTGCTGCAGTTCGACTCAATAAACGTATCCCATAGAAACGCTGTCATTCCCTCGTAGTCGGTTTCGGAAAATACTTTGAAGAGTTCATTGGCCCAAAAAATAACGAGATTCTCAGCAATATCCGATCGCCCAAATGACCTGTTTAATGCTTTCTTAAATTCAGTCTCCTGGTCTTCCTTGTTTAGGCTGTTGTCAAAATAAAGTTCAAGATAATTCCAAATCAGACTTCCACCTATCTCGGTGAACTCTAATCGAGGATCGGATAGGTTTATTCCATCCCAAAAATGCTCTTTGGTCCAAGTTGCCGCTGCTTCTGATGTGATTTTATCGGCGGACTTTTTTCCAATAGTGGCTTTAATTATGGTGGATGCGAGCAGTGTTGGGTTGTTTTTAGCAATTTGTTGACTTCCCAACCAAAACTCTTGTTCCGCTGTTTTTATCTCTTTGCGAAATATTTTTCTTTGTAGACTACTGTCGGGGTATAAAACTTCTATTTTCTCGAGCAACTCTTTTTTCTTCTCATATAGTTTTTTGGCCATTAAGAAAGCCCCGTATGCTTGATTGTCGTCAGAGGTGAGGTATTCAATAGACTCTTCTAAATTTTTAAAATTGCCGATTGCATCCACATCTGTTCCAGCATAGATGAATTTTATTTCCCCTTTGCCCGGAAGTGAAAGGGTGTATTCGCCGGAAACTCGATTCTTATTTTCCGTGAATACATATCTCCCTCCGTCTTCTAGCATTGCAGAGTCTACTCTCTCGGTGTTATTCCCATGGTTCAAAAACAAATATGCTTTGGGTATTGGGCTTTCTTTAACAGTGAAGGTAATGGTTTGCCCTAACGCGCAAAAAGCAGAAAATTGAAGAAAAAAGCCAATAGTTATTAGACGAATCATGGTATATGTTTTTCTGTTTTGATTATTCTTTACTTTTTATACTCGGGACGATAGAAATAAATTTTCCCTTTTACCATGTTGTTTAAGTTGAATTCGCTAAGACCTACCTTTCGACCAGAGAAGCCTGTGTTTTGATGGGCCAGTTCGTAGGTGCCTGCTTCTATTACACGGTATACAATTGCTGTGTGGTGAGGCATCATTTCGGTTGTGGTTGTGTTGCCAACCTTAAACACTACTTTTACTTTCTCGAACTGAATGATATCTCCGGGTAGTATTTCATCCTTCTTCGGATTAAGTAGTGTTCCATACTTATATTCGCCATCCCACTCGGCCTTGTTGTCGGTAAGCGCTCTATTAGCTAGATCCCAGCATTCGCCACGGTCCACTTTTTTGCCAATAACAGTTTTGACATAGTCAACAATTTTTTGGTTAAGTGGAGGAAGCGTTTGTCCTTTGGATGTCAACGAAAATATGCTCATGATGAGCAGAGTAGTGATGAATATAATCCTTTTCATAGTTGCTGTAATTTTGGATTGTAATTGTGTTTTTAGTTTTGTTTAAACACGAGAATAACACCTATTGTTTTCTTACCCATTCTGAGATTTTATGTCGAAGGTTATTCGGGTTGAAAGGCTTAAGCAAGTAATCATTCATTCCAGCTTCCAAAATGCGTTTTTGAATATCGGGAAGTGCCGATGCTGTAAGGGCAATGATTGGGATGGTTTTGCATTTTGATTTTCCACTGCGGATCATTTGGGTGGCTTCGTATCCACCCATTACGGGCATTTCAATGTCCATTAGAATCAAGTTGTAGTAGTTCTCGTTTGCCATCTCTACCGCTATTTGTCCATTCTCGGCATGGTGGAATTCTGCGCCCCACTTAATCAAGAATTTTTTCACAATAAGCTTGTTTATCTCGTTGTCTTCGACCACTAAAACGCTGAATCCTTGAAGAGGCTGTTCCCCATCGCGGGGAAAGGTGGGTTCTATGATTTTTTCTTTTGGAATAATTGTGTGTGGGGTTTTTTCAATTTCGAGCCAAAGATTGAAGAAGAAAACACTACCTGTTTCTGGTGTACTCTTCAGCTGAATCTCTCCTCCCAATAGGCTTACCAAGCGTTTGCAAATGGCAAGCCCCAAACCAGTTCCTCCATATTTTCGGGTAATTGCAGCATCTGCTTGAGTGAATTCTTTGAATATTTCAGACTGTTTTTCTTTTCTGATTCCAATCCCAGTATCCTTAATGGAGAATTGAACAAGGATGTTCTGCTTACTCTGTTTGAGTGGCTTAATTTCAATTGTAACGGCTCCATCGTTAGTGAATTTTATTCCATTCCCCACAAGGTTGGTTATGATTTGGTTTAGTCGGAATGGATCGCTTATCAATACTTTTGGTAGGTCAGGATCAATCATTGTTATGAGATCGATTCCACGGTGTTGGGCCGTTAGTTCAAATCGCTTTGCAATATCGCGGACAAATTCAAAGATATTGAAGGGTTGCATTTCGATGGTAACCTTACCGGCTTCAATCTTCGAGAAATCGAGAATGTCGTTTATTAGTGCAAGGAGGCTATAGGCCGAACTGAGCAGCGTTTCAAGGTTTTCCTCTTGGTCTTTTCTTGGGGATTCCTGAAGCATCAGATTCGATAGCCCTATTACCGCATTTAAAGGGGTACGTATTTCATGGCTCATCACCGACAAAAACTCTTCCTTTGCTTTTGATGCTTTTTCGGCTGTCTCCTTGGCTTTAAGTATTTCATTTTCTTGTTTTTTCTGTTCCGAGATATTGATGAGCAGTCCACGAGTTCCTTTACACTGATCGTCCTCCATGAGCGGACTTAAGTGGAGTAGAATTGGAAACTCATTTTGGGCGGAACTCACTGCGTTGAACTCGCCGATTGGAGAGTTCATTTTTAGAATAGCCTCTTTGAAAATGCTCTCGAATCTCGGATGATCTTTTGGGCTTATAAGCTCGCTGAGATTTATTTTTGTTTGCTCCCGATCAATGTAAAAATCCTTGTATAGTTGGTTGTTGGCATAAGTGATAGTGCCTGCAATATTTGTCTCAAAAACAATTTCTGGCAATTGTTCTGCAAATTCTCTGAATTTCTTTTCGCTTTTAGTAAGCAGGGTTTCTGCTTGTTTTCGCTCCAAGGCAGAGGAAAGTAAGTTGGCAATCGTTTTTAAGCCTTCTTTCTCAAATTTCCTCCAAACTCTGGGCGTTCGAATATCTTCAAAACAGAGTAACCCAACAAAGTCGGATTGGCGATAAATTGGGGCAATGAGCAAAGCCTTCGTTTCTCTTGCTTTTAGTAGTGTTTGGAGTTGTTCCGGTAAATCGATTAATACGTTTTCAACGACAATAATTTCGCCTTGAGTTACTTTGATATTGAGGCGCGCAGCCATTTCTAAGTTTATGTGGCCCGAAACGTGCTTCCGTCGTTTTACTTCGGGAGCACACCACTCATAATCGATTTGAGCAATGTGCGTTTCCGATACTGCCATGAAAAAACTCCGGGAAAGGTCGAGTAGGTTCACAATTTTCGCCAACTGCTTCTCGATTACCTGGTCAAGCACAGGTGAAACGGAAAGGGTAAACGAGAAGTCCGTGAGTAACTCCTGCCATTGAAGGTTTTTCTCTCGTTCTAGTTGAGATTCTTTTTGCTCAGTTATATCGCGATTAATGCCAGTTGTTGCAATTATTTTGCCTTCAGAATCGAAAACTGGTGACTTGAAGGTTTCCCAGTGGACGGTCTTTCCGTCGATTATGTCCGAACTTTCAAAAAACAGTTTTTCTTTAGTTGATTCAATCAGGTCGTCGCTCTGCTTATAGAGTTCTGCAGTGCTCCTTTGCCAGAAATCAAAATCGGTATGGCCAAGGATATCCTCAACACTGCGATTGTAGTGGTGTGCGAATGCTTCGTTAACGGCAAGAAATTCTCCTGCCATATTTTTTATCCACGCCATGAATGGAAGGTTATTCAGTATCGAGCCCAGCTGAGCAGTCCTTTCCTGAAGCGCATTTTCTACTTGTTTTCGGTGGGTAATGTCGTTAATAGCGGATATGATACAGTCTTGGCCGAAGATATTTATTACTTCCCCAGAATATAGGGCAAAAACTATTTCCCCGTTGGCCTTATGCAAGAGTGTTTCCCGGTTATCAAATCCACCTTCTTCTTCAAGAGTTCTAAGTATTTGTTGGTTATCTTGTTCGTTATGATAAAACTTGATGCTCTCTGTGGTTCTTCCTATGATTTCGCGCTTGCTTTTGTATCCAAATGTTTTTATAAAGCTGCTGTTTACATCGATAAAGACTCCTCCATCTTTGGTTGTAATGGCCATACTGATGGGGTTTGTCTCAAATGCTTTGTGAAATTTTTCTTCCGACGCCTTTACTGCTTTTTCTGCATTGATTTTTTCGGTAATGTTTCGGCTGACAAAAAACAGCACTGGGCGATCGCTCCAATTGCCCCTTAAAATAGAGGTTTCAGTGATTAAGGGTTCTCCGTTGGCCTTGGAGATTTCTGTAATGATATTTCGTCTGTCGGGTAGTAATGGATTCAGAAATAGTTCGCTTGCAAGATTTTTTATTTCAGGCGTGTGTATTTCGTCTATGCTTTTGTGGAGAATTTCATAATCCTTGTAACCCAGTAGTTTTATGGCTACGCTATTGGTTTGAATTACATGAAGCGTGCTGTTTACGATGACAATCAAATCATCGATGCTGTTATATAGAAGTCGGAAGTTTCTTTCTTCCTCGAACACCACCGCTTCGTTTAACTTTTGAGTTGTAAAGTCAATAGCACTATCCAATAGCGCTGGCGCTCCATTCCACTCGATTATAGAGAGGCTCGACTTCAACCATTTTAATGTTCCGCTACTGTCAAGTATTCGGTAGGTTAGGGTGTTTCTCTTCTTATCCTTAATTTCCGGGAAATCTTTTGCCAAGATGAGCGCAAGTAGCCTCTTATCCTTCGAATGAACTACTTCAATCAGGGATTTATTGATGAGCGCTTCCTTGGTTACCCCAATAATTTTGGCATATTGATCATTACAGAAAACAATCTTCCCATCCTGAATGATAGAAATTCCGGTAGATATTTGGCTTACAATGGTTGCCAGTTCTTGCTCCGTTAGGCCTTCGCCTTTTTTTTGCTTATTGTCCTTCATTAACCACTTGGCTGGGGTGATGTAAATATAGAGAATTGACGTGTTTTTTGCACCTGTTTTGCCTATTTCTTTTTTTGATCGGGATTTTGGATGTTTTTTTGATAGAAAACGCAAATCTCTGCTAGGCCACAATCCTTACATTGCGGTTTTCGGGCAGTGCAAACATAGCGCCCATGAAGGATTAGCCAGTGGTGGGCTATGGGGATAAGTTTTTCGGGTATGTGCTTGACTAACTGTTGTTCTGTTTCTAGTGGGTTTCTTGCCTGAACCGTTAGTCCAATTCTTGCTGCCACCCTAAATACATGGGTGTCTACAGCAAGTGCCGGTTTGTTAAATATTACGGAAGCTATCACATTGGCTGTTTTTCTTCCTACTCCAGGCAATCGTTGCAGTTCGTCCACATCCGATGGCATAATTCCATTAAACTCAGTTGTCAACATTTTAGCCATTCCCGAAAGGTGTTTGGCTTTGTTGTTGGGATATGAGCAGGATCGAATTATTTCGAATATTTCTGCAACCTCTGCTTGGGCCAACTTCGCTACTACAGGATACTGCCTGAATAGGGCAGGAGTGATCTCGTTGACTCTTTTATCGGTGCATTGTGCCGATAGAATCACGGCAACCAGCAACTCGTATGGGTTATTGTAATGTAGTTCGGTTTCCGCAATTGGCATATTCTCTTGAAAGTAGGCAATTACCTTCTCGAAAAGGGCTTTCCGTGTCATCTTTTTTTTCCTAAAGTAAGCCCTTTTTTCCTTAGATTAGATGTGTTGCAGGTTAACATTGATGTACAATTACGTAGGCGTTAATCCTTTTCGGCATTTTGATTATTTAATGCATTGTTTTTTCCTGACTTTAGGTAAGAGGTGCCTTACTTATTACTATTCGCACTCACTTCTCAAAGAATGGAGTTACCTTTGCACAAAATATTTTTTATGGCTTCTTTCCTGCAAGTTGAAAACTTGACAAAATCTTTTGGTGATTTAACCCTTTTTGAGGGACTGAAATTCTCGGTAGAGGAGAATCAGCGCGTAGCGTTGGTGGCCCGAAACGGAGCAGGTAAGAGCACATTACTCAATATTATATCGGGAAAGGATAGTGCCGAAGCAGGTGCAATTGTTTTTCGAAATGGAATTACTGTCGGATACCTTGATCAGGATCCAGAATACAATAGTGACCTCACGGTTTACCAAGCTGCCTTTGCTTCTTCATCCGAAATGGTGGAGGTGGTTCGTAACTATGAGTTGGCAGTTCGAGGGAAGGGTGATTACGACCTGGGTGAGCTCATTGAGAAGATGGATCATATGAAAGCCTGGGACTATGAGGTAAGGGTAAAGCAAATTCTTACCCGCTTTAAAGTCGACTTTTTGGACAAGAAGATGGGTGAATTGTCGGGTGGCCAGCGGAAGAGGGTGGCCCTTGCGAATGTGCTTATTAATGAGCCCGATTTCTTGATTTTGGACGAACCTACCAATCACCTCGATCTGGAGATGGTGGAGTGGCTTGAAGGGTATCTTTCTAGCAGTAGCATTACACTTTTAATGGTTACCCATGACAGGTATTTCCTCGATCGGGTTTGTACTGATATTATTGAGATAGACGCTAAAACATGTTTCCAGTATAAGGGGAATTATACCTATTTCCTCGAAAAACGACAACAGCGCACCGAGGCGCATGCCGCCTCCGTTGAGAAAGCGGTGAATTTACTTCGACGTGAGCAGGATTGGATGAATCGCCAACCTCAAGCACGTGGAACCAAAGCAAAATACCGAATTGATGCCTTTTACGACCTCAAGGATAAGGCTAACTCCGGCCGAAGGGAAGATTCGGTAGACATCTCCTCGGCGAGTTCGAGGTTAGGTGGAAAGATAATTAGCATGGAAGGGGTTTCCAAAAAATTCGGGAGTCAGATTATACTCAACGACCTCGATTATATCTTTAGCCGTGGCGAAAAGGTTGGGATTGTTGGCGATAATGGAGCAGGGAAAACCACATTTCTGCAAATTGCTACCGGTGAAATGCAGGCCGATTCCGGTAAAATAGAGGTTGGCGAAACGGTTGTTTTTGGCTACTACCGTCAGGATGGATTACAGTTTGATGAAACCAAGAAAGTGATTGATATCGCTCGCGATATTGCGGAAGTGGTTAAGGTTGGAAAGGATAAGACGCTTACTGTATCCCAGTTTCTAACTCTTTTCCTTTTTCCTCCCGATTCGCAGCAATCATTTGTTTCGAAGCTCAGCGGGGGCGAAAAACGTAGACTCTACCTGCTTACGATACTTATGAAAAGCCCCAACTTCTTGGTTTTGGATGAGCCAACGAACGATTTGGATATTCTAACGCTGAATGTATTGGAGGATTATTTGCGCGATTTTGCAGGTTGTCTTTTAGTGGTATCTCACGATCGCTATTTCATGGATAAGGTAGTGGATCACATCTTTATTTTTGAAGGTAACGGGGTAATAAAGGATTTTGTCGGGTCATATTCTGAACTGCGCGATTTCAAGATGGAGCAGGAGAAACAGGAGAAGAAAGAAAGACGGGATACCAAAACTACTGTAGATGTTAAGAAACCTAAGGTAGACCGTCCTCGAAAACTCACTTTTAAGGAGAAGATGGAACTGGAAGCATTAGAAAAGGAGCTGGATGATTTGAGCATGGAAAAGGCAACGCTCGAAACCGAACTTAGCAGCGGCACCCTTTCCAGCACCTTACTTGTAGACAAATCGACGAGAGTAGGGGATATACTTTCAATTGTGGAAGAGAAGGAGATGCGCTGGCTTGAATTGAATGAAATAGATGGAGATTAAGTAGTTAGTCAAGTGTAAAGATTATCGCGGTGCCAGTTTTCCCCGTTTTGCGAAACAGTTCGCTGACTCTGAGTCCAATTACCCATGCAATCTTTCCGTCCGATTCCATTACGAGTATCGAATTACGGCTTTGGCTTTCGATTTTTTGATCGGTAAGGAAGTCGCTGATTTTTTTTGCTCCGGTCATACCCGAAGGAATAAACGAATCACCTGCCCTCCAGTTTCGGATGGTAAGTGGGAAGGTTAGTTTCTCAACTTCAAAAACTCCTTGATTCGATTGCCACTTGGCGTCAGTGGTATTTAGGTGAGTGCTACTCCAACTAAGTTTTATTGGTGAACTGATGGCTCCGTTGGTACTCTCAATAATTACTTTGATTATGTGGGGCTCCATATTTGGTTCGATCACGAGATTCTCTCGGTTTTTCCATATGGTGTAATTATTTGTAACCACTCGGCTACCTGTTTGGGCGAATAGAATCCCTTTTGCTAATTCATATTCACCGGAAGATAATCCAAACTCATTTAGTATTTCAAACAGTAAGGTTTCCCATCCTAGTTTTGTTGTTAGTTCGCTGATTTTGATGCAGTAGGTTGAGCCATGCTTCGACAGAAGTGTTGTTTTTGCTTCTGATGCATGTAGTTCAATGATTTTTGAGGCACCATTCATAATCGCAAGGTTGCGTTGCATGGTGCTAATAAAGGAAGGGTTTAACGCCACAAATTGCGGAAGAATATTATGTCGGATAAAATTGCGCCGGTATACTGTAGTGAGATTGGAAGCATCCATTCTCCATGGAATTTTATTTTCCTGCGCATACTCGGCAATGTTTTCGCGGCTAAGGTCGATAAGGGGCCGTATGATTTTGCCGTTGATGGGGCTAATTCCCGTTAGCCCTTTAATCCCACTGCCTCGGGTTAGGTTAAGGAAAAATGTTTCGATGGAATCGTTTAGGTTATGAGCAATGGCGATGTAGTCAAAATCGAATTCATTTGAGAGTTCCTCAAACCAGCCATACCGCAGGTCGCGAGCAGCCATCTCAATGGAAACACTATGGGTTTGTGAATGCTGATTGGTATCGAAGCGTTTTGTAAATAGAGTGATATTGTTGTCGTTGCAATAAGATGAAACCGATTCTTCATCTTTATTTGATTCCAGTCCCCGTAAACTAAAGTTACAGTGCGCCACGGCAATAGGAATTTCTAATTGGTTCAATAGATGGAGTAAAACCATTGAATCCATACCGCCACTAACACCCACCAAGATTTTATGAGGGAATAGTTTGTGGCTACTTAAAAAGTGATTAATGGTTTTCTTCGAAATCTGTTCCATTTAGCGTTTCCAGGGTTTTATTCATGGCTTGTGCCTTCACTAGGCATTCATTATACTCGGCTTCGGCTTCGCTAAGCATTGTAATTGCTCCTCCTACGGAATAGGATAGGTATCCGTTCGCTTCGTTATAAACAAAGCTACGAATTACCACGTTGAAATCAAAGTCTCCATTTGGGGTAATGTATCCTACAGCGCCCGAGTAGATTCCTCGTTGGAATGTTTCCGCGGTTTCGGCAAGTTGCATTGCCCTGAGTTTTGGGGCGCCGGTCATCGATCCCATGGGAAAAGTGGCCTTAATAATGTCGCTAAATTGTAAGGTCGAACGCAACTGACAGCATACGGTTGAAATGAGCTGATAAACATGGGGAAAACCATAAGGCTCACAACACTCTTCCACTGTTACCGATCCTTTGGTTGCCAATCGTGAGAGATCGTTGCGCACCAAATCAACAATCATTACATTTTCGCTGATCTCTTTTTCCGATTGCAGTAGGTTTTTTAGGTTTTGTTTATCCTCTGCTTCATCGTTACTCCTAGGGCCGGTTCCTTTAATGGGTTGGGAAAAGAGTAACGAACCTTTTTTTTTAATGTATCGCTCAGGGCTGGCACAAAGCAGGTATTGGTTCGTTTCACGAAACCATGCTGAGAATGGAGTTGGCGAGGTTGCCTTCAGTTGAGAGTAGAGTTGCTTTGGGTCTAACTCGATTGCTGTTGCACTAAACTCCTGACATAAGTTAACTTCGTAGATATCGCCAATTTGAATATGCTGTTTTAGTCCATTAACTCTTTCAATATACTCTTCCTTGCTGAGTGTGGATTTTAAGTGTATGGCGTCTCTTTTTGTTTTTTCTTCTTTTGGTTTTTTTGATAATAGTTCTTTTGTAATATTATCAACGGTTTGAGAGTCGAGAAAACTATGGATGGATAAAACGTTGCCTTTTAGTGTAAAGACGGTTTCGGGTCTGAAAAACGAGTAGTTCTTATAGTTGAACTGGTTCGTATTGTTGGATTCTGTGGAATGAAAACTGTTTTTGAGGTCATAGGATAGGTATCCAAACAGCCAATCGGGCGTAGTCGCCATAAAGCGGTCCACGTCGTTTAGGATAGTTTTCGTATTTGTAAGTATGAGGGAAGTATTGGCGGCTGCTAAAAGTTCAAATTCAGCATATTTCTCCCGATACCCAACGCCATATTGGAAATTGTTGGAGTCATAATAGGCCGAGTATTCAAAACGAGCGCAGTAGTCCAGTATATTGGATTTCAGGGACGATTGCTGTGCAGGTTGAATGGTGTAGGTTCTGGTCGTTCTCACCCATCAAAGGTAGCAGTTTTGGTAAATAAAAAAGGTCTGGATAACCACCAGACCTTTATTTTGAAAGTGAAGAATTTATTTCTTTGAGAGGTATTCTTTTACTCCTTCTTGGGACGCTTTCATTGCTTTCTTTCCTTTAGTCCAGTTGGCTGGGCACACCTCTCCGTTTTCCTCGAAGTATTGCAGGGCATCTACAATTCTTAGCGCCTCATCAATATTTCGTCCAAGTGGCATATCATTAATCGTTTGGTGACGAACAATACCATCCTTATCGATGAGGAAAAGTCCTCGGTAAGCTTGTGGAGTTCCGATGAATACCGCTTCACCCTCGCCGTTGTAATCGTAATGACCCGCTAAAACGTCGTAATTTTCAGAGATTGTTTTGGATAAATCGCTTACCAATGGGTAGGTTACTCCCTTTATACCTCCTTCATTGGGCGTTGTCTGTAGCCATTTCCAGTGGGAAAATTCAGAGTCAACGGAGCAGCCAACAATAACTGTGTCGCGTTGCGTAAATTCCGATAGTATCTCCTGAAAGGCGAGAATCTCTGTGGGGCACACAAATGTAAAATCAGCCGGATAAAAGTAGAATATTACATACTTCTTTCCAATGTATTGATCCAATGAGAAATTTTCAATGATTTCGCCGCCATTTACTACTGCTCTTGCTTTAAATATTGGGGCTTTCTTGCCAACTAGTACCGACATAGTAAAAATATTTATGGTTGTTTTGATTAATTAACCACAGGTGACGGATTTTGTTTGTTGGTTCGTGCTGTTTTTTATTGCAACGGTATTTGAGTTGGCGGAGTTGGGTAGAAGTTCTCGAAGCGTGAGGAAGTTACCCCAGATATGTCAATGTATTTAGGAATTGCTCCAACGGGTAAATATGGATAGAACGCCAATCGTATTTGCAGCGTGCGAAATACTAGGTTTTCATTTCGAACCCGAATACCAATTCCAAATCCGGTATAGTTTATTCCATCAAATACAGATTGATGCCTTTGTCCGATAAATCCCATATCAGCAAAGGCATATAACGCTGTTTTGAAATCGATAGGTGAATAAGGTGTAAATAAGACTGTTTCAAAAGCAATATTAAGCCGTTGATTACCATTGATATCTGGAAGGCTTAATCCCCTGACGCCATCCTTTCCGCTTAGTGAAATAGACTCTCCCTCACCATACAGTTGATTAATTCCCGATGTGTAATTTAGGTTAACAAATTGCCTTATACGGTAAATACCAAGTTGCCAGAGGTTCGAAAAACAGTTAAAGTCAAGCCTTAGGGCTCCTTGTTCCATATTCCCGTTTCGTAAATATGAGCCAAAACTCACTTTAATTTGGTTATAGCCGATGGCATATAGTTTTCCTGTGCTTACGGTTGCTCCTACATAGGTTCGTTCAGTATATTTGCTAACTTCATAACCACCTATGAGTTGCAATTTTAGACCTTGCGAAATGTCTTCGGTACGTCCAAATCCATATACCAGTCGATTTTGGTAGAATTTCTGTGTGGAGAAAGAAATGCTGCCTAAAGTAGTTGTTCTTTTATGGAATTCAAGGTTGTAGCTAGCGTCTGTTGGTAAGGTTGTGGTAAATCCATATCGGGTAATTCTGGCTGCAAGTGCCAATTGTTTCCTGTAGGAAGCATATTTATTTTTGGCGTTAAATACAAATGTCCGTCCAATCCAAGCATCTACTGTATGCGAATTTATAATGTAGGTCGAATCGAAGTCAAAACTATAGTAAGGCCGGGATCGCTTAATTGCGCTTAAGCCTCCGGCATATTTAAGTGCGGTGGCCGAAAAATTTCTGGTTGCAGAACCGGAGATATACCTGTCGTCGAAAGCATCCTGATAGCTCAATGTTGTATTGATAAACTTACCCCAAAGGTTGTTGATGGTATATATTTCCTTAAAACCGAGGTTGTTATTTTGGGTGTAGTTGTAGTAGATCGAAGATTGGAATTCCTGCCCAAATCCGAGGATATTATTGTCGAACAAATCTACTCTCCCTTTTTCTGGATCGGATACTTCAAGGTGGAATGCTTTGCTCCATACATCCCGCGTGGAAATACAAAGGTCAATGGAGTCGGCCGATGGAGTGTTGAATACCCAAATCCGAGCTTCGGAAATAAAGGATAAACTGCGAAGCAACTGTTCGTTTTCTGCGACAAGAATTGGATCGAATATGTCGCCTTTTTTAAGCAGAGTGTTCTTCTCTAGTATGTAACGTCGTGTGTATACATGGAGGTTATTCCCGATGCGTTTTAATCTTTTACTTGTTTCAGCCGTGTCGGTTTTCGTAACTCTAAATAGTTCCTGTCTTTCATAGATTATTGAGCGTATGGGCTTCCCTGCGTAGTGAGATAACTCCTCCTCGCGGCTGACTACTTCCTCTCTGTTTGGTTCAGTCGCTTCCTCTGTGCTCTTAACTAGACGCCGATAAACTTGGTTTAAGAACCTCCGATTTTCTGTTTTTTCACCAACTTTATCGAAGAAATTCTTCTTGTTTTCCCCGCTATTTACTACAATAAAATCGACAGAATCGGGCATAACCACAAGTGTGTCTACTTTAATTATTTTCTCCCCTTTGGCAGTCACAAGGGTTTGACCCGCCCTTAGCCTCAGTGTGTCTGCGTTGTCGGCAAGGGATAGATATGGAAAAAGCAACCACAAAAGTGCAGTTGCTAGTATTTTGAAATATTCCTCCATAGTAAACCTTACCTTTCTATAGGGAAAGGGATAAAGAAATATTTTCGTGTTTAGTTTTCTTTACCAAACTTTTTGGCGTTTATCTCCACCTTCAAGATGAAAAAGTAGTTAGATTCATCTAGTTGAAGGAATTGATAGTTAAGTGGTTCTCCGATTTTCCGGGCAATGTCGATTAAGCCTAGGCCAGCACCACCCTTGTCAGATAGTTTTCCTTCACGTATTTGCTTGCGATACATTTGGTTTAGCTCTTCCTTTGTGGCTGCATTGACTTGATTAAGAGCTCTTTCTAGTGGTTCTTTGTGCTGCTCTGCTACTTTGTTGGATGTTATTATGTAGTAGGTATCTTGTTTTTTACCAATAATAAAAAGGCCGTTACCTATGTTGCCGTCTTTAATCTCATCGGAATGCTTATTCATGTTTTGAAGGGTCTCAACCATAACATGGTATACTTTCCGTTGAACTGATCTTTCCTCACTGTTCTTTTCCATGTCCGATTCAGCCATTTGGGTAAACATCTTTGTGATCTCGTGGCTAAACTCCCCTAGGTAAACTAATGAGAAACCGTTCTCAATCATTTCGTCGTAAATGTTGGAGACGGATTTAATAAAGTTGAAGGTCAAGTTCATAGATGTGTGTGCTGTTAGCGTGATTAATAAAGGTTAGCAACGCTAAATATAGATATTTCTTGATGCTGGTGCAAATTTTTTGTTAGATTATCAACTGATCTATATTGCCTAGCCTATCCTTATTATCCTGTCGGATTAAATAGGTTAGAGCTATTCCTGCATGTATTCGAATAAAGAGGGCAAGTCCGATCTCCAACTCGCCCTCTTCTTTATTAACTATTAACTATTAAAGTCCTAAAACTTTTTTTCCTTGCTTAAATCGGATATCAGTTGGGATACCAGCCTGATTTATTCGGTTTAAGTCAGCGGCAAGGGTTGGATCAATTACGCTCATCTTTTCAATGAGTTGAGCTGTTCCTTCATAATCACCGTTGCCCTGAAGGGTAAGGATCAGGCCTCCCAACGAGCTAATCGCCTCTGTCATTTTATCGAAGTTCACCGAATAGGTCGCGCTGTTTTCGTCACGAGTAAATGCGCCTTTTTCCTTAAAGTAATTAAAGGTAAGCATGTTGGCTTTTCCATGCGCAGAGGCTGCACCAAATCTTACCGACCTAAAGATACCTGCCATAAATGTCACGTAGTTGTCCATTAGGTCTTTATTGGTTATTTCTCCCATTTTTGTAAGCTGTAGAACTTGATATACTCCAAGAATATCGGCTTTTGCTTCCTCAATGGTGCTATACTTTTCCTTTAGAGCTCCGCGAACATTGCCCTTGTTGTTTATAGTGTTTTTAATACCTAGTCCATGGGAAACTTCATGAAACATTACGTTTTCAAAGAATGCGTCGAACTTAATGTTCTTTTGTTGGTCGGGTGTTATCAGTATTTTACCGATTGGTTCTAATATCTTTTCAAATTTGTAGCGCATCGAGTTTTTGAGCTGCAACTTGCGGCTTCCTTTTTCCAGTTGAACGCGTGCATCGTTGGGGAGATTAATGGCAATAGTCTTGCTGCCCGCATTGCAATCGCCTTGATAATATACTGCATCGTATACTCCAAGGTCGCTTGAACTACCTGGGATTTCTGTTTTGTATTTGGCTTCGACAGGCAGTAGTTGCTGTAACTTGGGCAGAAGAGATGCATAGCGGGCAAGTTTCTTTGTCCACTCTTGATCCTTGATAAGAATAAAAGCCTCATGGGCAGCCTTGTAGTTGTAACGGGCGTCCTCATAGTTCTCAATGGGCCCTACTACAAAATCGATATTGTTGGTTTTCATGTCCATCCAGGCCATATCGCTGGAGTAGTACTCATCGGTTAGTAGGGCTTCGGCACGCAACTCGAGATATTTTTTAAAGCCTACATCTTCAGCTAGTTTGGCCGCTTTATTGATCAAATCTGCTGCTTTTTGTATTTTGTATTTATAGGCAACGTGGTATGGGATAGAGAGTAGTTTTCCGTCATCACCTCTTTTGATAATCGTGTATAAAGAGGTTTTTGTTGAATCTTCAAAGGTATTAAACTCCTGCTCAGTCATGTTGGAAGGATAGTAGTTTGCCCCCAGCGGCTTTGCTCCGAAACGTGGAATAAAGGCATTGTTGGCATTTAATCTTTCCCAAGGGCCATAGTTAATTTCTAGGAATTGTTTTTCTCCGGCATCGCTACAGGTATCCAATAATTCTTTCTTGTTTCCATACGCTTGCTCCCAGTAGATGTCGTCCATTACAGTTGCGGCATCAAATAGATATACTAGAAGTTCTTTCTCTTTTGGGCTTAATGCTGAAATGTCCGATTTGAGTTCTACTTCAGCAAATGCATCAACTTTACTTTGCATAATGGATGGTTGTTGTTTCTCCGCACAACTGGACAGCAGCATGCCTATTGGGAGAGCAATGAGAATTAGCTTATTCATGGTTAGTTAGTTACGGTTATTTTTCTTCTAAAACATCATCCGAGTTAAACTTATACCCGAGGCGTTTGCCGGTTTGAAGTTTTGAATTTTCAATTTTGTTGTTGACTTGGCCTACTGATGCAATCTTTACGGTATCGTACGGCGGTACTAATAAGTCGAACTCAAGGGTATAGAGTATGGCTGTTTCAATCATTTTACGGATAGACTCTTTGTCTATTTCTGTAGTGCCAAAATTATTGTAAAGAAAGCCTAGTTGCCTTTTTCCTTCAAGGAAGTAGTGACTGTCTTTATTGATAAAAATACGTCCAATTAGGTAACCCAAGTCCTCCATTCGATTATATCGGAACGAGTCAGCAAGAAAGTTATATATGCTGATTATTCCGCAGTAACTTCTCATTTTATCCTCTTGCACATAGGATAACTTCCAAATGCTGTGATCTCTGTCGAATTCAAAAACATTGGAGTGCATGCTGAAGATAAGTATATCACCCGCAACTTTCAATTCGGCTTCGAATTTTCCTCTATCCACATATTCCAGTCGGATTCGGCGGTCTGTTCCTTTCAGATTTACGTTATAATCAGTTGCGATTTCGTGGAGCACTTCTTTAATTAGCCCGAAAGACACCAGTGTATTATCAAAAATTACCTGCTTCATGACAGATTTGTCTGCAAGTGTTTGAATGATAAGTTCTTTTGCTGGGATTATTTTTTTTTCTTCCATTAGGTTGTCGGTTTAGCTGGCATAAAGTTAAAAAAATATGGAACTTGATTGCTCAAAGTTCCATATTTCGAAAAGGGTTGAAAGGATATTAGTACGCTCTGGCAAATATTACCCTGCGGCTTGATGGTTTTCCGGAATACATACACTTACCCTCTTCTTCGGGTGCATCGAGTGGAATGCAGCGAATGGTGGCTTTTGTTTCCTCTTTAATACGCTGTTCCGTTTCAGCAGTTCCATCCCAGTGTGCGAGGAAGAATCCGCCTTTATCGTCGAGCAATTCTTTAAACTCATCGTAGTTATCTACAGTAGTTGTGTTTTCTGCTCTAAAGCGGAGGGCTTTGGTATAAATGTTTTCTTGAATTTCTTCCAGAAGGTTGGCTACCGTTTCTGCAATTCCATCTACCGAAACTACTTGCTTGGTGAGGGTGTCTCTGCGGGCAAGTTCAATGGTGCTATTTTGATAATCCCTTGGTCCCATTGCCAAGCGAATAGGAACACCTTTTAACTCATATTCTGCAAACTTAAAGCCTGGCTTAAGGTTGTCTCTGTCGTCGTATTTAACTGAAATACCTTTTGAAATAAGTTGGGCTTTTATTCCACTTACGCGTTCCGAAATCATCGCAAGTTCCTCTTCGCTTTTGTAAATGGGGACAATAACCACTTGGATTGGGGCTAACTTGGGAGGTAGTATTAATCCGTTGTTGTCGGAGTGGGCCATGATTAAGGCACCAATCAGGCGGGTAGATACGCCCCAAGAGGATGCCCAAACATGCTCGAGTTTCCCTTCTTTGCTGGTATAGGTAACATCGAAAGCTTTTGCGAAATTTTGGCCAAGGAAGTGAGATGTACCTGATTGAAGCGCCTTACCATCTTGCATCAGTGCCTCAATGGTATATGTTTCTACGGCACCTGCAAAGCGTTCGCTCTCCGATTTTACGCCCTTAATAACGGGCATCGACATCCATTTTTCTGCGAAATTCGCATAGATGTCGATCATTTTTTTGGTCTCTTCAATAGCTTCCGATTGAAGGGCATGTGCAGTATGACCCTCTTGCCATAGAAACTCTGTGGTACGTAGAAATAGTCGTGTGCGCATCTCCCAACGAACCACATTCGCCCACTGATTGCATAGGATGGGCAAATCGCGGTAGGATTTTATCCAGTTTTTATAGGTGCTCCAGATAATAGTCTCAGAGGTAGGGCGAATAATAAGTTCCTCTTCCAACTTGGCATCGGGATCAACTACTACTCCTTTACCATCGGGGGAAGCCTTTAATCGATAGTGCGTTACAACCGCACACTCCTTGGCAAACCCCTCTACATGTTGCGCTTCCTTACTGAGGAATGACTTGGGAATCAGAAGGGGGAAGTATGCATTTACGTGACCGGTTTCTTTAAACATCTGGTCCAATGCTTGCTGCATTTTTTCCCAAATGGCGTAACCGTAAGGCTTAATTACCATGCAACCTTTTACTGCACTATTTTCTGCAAGGTCGGCTTTTATTACAAGGTCGTTATACCACTGGGAGTAATTCTCGTCCCTGTTGGTTAGTTCTTTAAGTTCTTTTGCCATTTTTTATCTTTGGTATGATCTTTGCATTATTTGTTCTAGAAAGAAACAACTGCAAAGTAAACAATAAATAAACTTTTTTCATAAAAATATAGGAGGGAGATATCATGAAAACTAACTTATTAACAACGGTGTTAATGGCGGGGATGCTCTCAGGTTGTTCTTCGTCATTTTTCCTTGCCTCCAACACAACCGGAGAGGATGACGTCTATTTTAATCCAGATAAGAAGTATGTTGCTTCTGCATCTGGTAATGAAATAAATCCATTAAACGCTACAGATCCGACAATTGCGGAACTTCAACGCAAAATGAATAATGCTGGAAACGAATCTACATCTACTTCCGATACTATATACGTTGAGGAGGAAAATCAAAATCCCTATAATGCGATTTTAGTTGAAAGTTTTGATGAGGCGCGGGAGAGACGTTTAAAAGCACAATCGGAATTACGTTTTAATTACAGTGATTATAGCGACGCTCTCTTCTATGCATCGGCTTATGATCCTGCGTTTTATAATGTGGTGGCTTACGGATCTAGTGTTTGGGTAGAACCTCGCTGGATAACTTCATCGTGGTATTTGCCTAGCAATAGGTGGTCTATGGGCTTCAACTATGGCATGGGTTTTAACTTTGGAATGGGGTATAGTGCCTATTGGCCTAGTTATGGTTTTGGCTACGGTGTTTATAGCCCTTGGGCTATTGGTTACTCTGGATATTACGATTATTATTATCCAGGTTATGGTGGATATCTAGATGTTAGGCATACTGATTCCGAGAAATATTACTACGGTTCTAGATCTGGTGGGACAACAAATTACGGATCCCGTAAGGGAGTTGCAGGTAATGAGGTTAGGGCTGCTAGATCTGTCGAACGGCGTGAGGTGAGATCCTCGAGTGCTGATCCTTCAAGAGATGGAATCCAGAATACAGGAAACGTCAGGGTTACAGGTAATTCAGCCGGAGAGGTTTCTACGGGAAATAGACGATCAAGTTCTGGTGCCACTAATACTTATACTCGTCCCTCAACTACTAGTGGTGTTCAACGGCCATCATATACTCCAGTGTATAACCGTCCATCTAGCGGTGTAAGGCAGGAGTATAATAGGCCTTCAAGTTCGAACAGTCAAGATAACTATAGACGGCCTTCTTCTAGTAATAATACAGAATCCAATACAAGGTCAACTAGTGGTAATAGTTCAACTTCCAGCAATAATTCGAACAATTCTACCCGCTCGGACAATTCGAATAGTAATTCGAATTCTTCTGGAAACGTTAGGCGTAGGTAATAATGGTTTTATTTAATTTGATATGGCTATGAAACATATATTAAGTGTAGTTGCTCTCCTCATTTCGCTGAATTCGTGGGGGCAGGATATATCGGATGTTTACCGCTACTCCAGTAATGTCTATTCTGGTACGGCTAGGTTTTCTGGAATGGCGGGTTCTATTGGGGCTTTAGGTGGCGATTTTTCTGCTGTGAGTATTAACCCTGCTGGATTGGGTGTTTATAGGTCAAATGACTTCTCTTTCACTCCTAACTTAAATTTCAATAGAAGCAATTCTTCATATCAAGGTCAGGTGGGAAGCGATAATACCTTTAATCTTGGCATTTCGAATATCGGATTAGCCTTGACTTTTAGCAACCCAGTTCGACAAGAAGATATTGGGATTGTTAGTTTTAATTTTGGAATTGGATACAATAAGTTGCGTGATTTTAATTCGAGTGTAACAACTTCTGGGGTCGATGTGGCATCAATAACTGATGTGTTTTTGGAAGCAACCAAACGCGTGCCTTACGCAGACCGCAATAGCCTCTCAAAAGAAAACTCTCCCTTTGCTAACTATAATTCAAGTTATTGGGGGCTGATTATGGCTTGGAATAATTTTATAATTGATGCTGATGCTACTGGATATATTTCTCATCTGGCTAATAATGATATTGTTTTTCAGAATAGATTGATTACGACCTCTGGATCGCAAGGGGAATACGCTCTTTCTTTTGCTGGTAACGTAGCAGATAAGTTTTATTTTGGAGGTACACTGGGCATTCAGGATTTGTATTATAAAAATAAGACCGATTATTCGGAGGCTGCTGTTGATGGGAATACGGGTGAGTTCCAAGATTTAAATTACAAGCAAATATTCGAGACAATAGGTTCGGGCTATAATTTTAAATTGGGAATGATTATTAAACCTATCCATAGTTTACGTATTGGAGTTGCTTTTCATACTCCGACTTTTTTCAACTTAAAGGATCGATTTAGTTCTTCTATGGACACGCATGTGTATGATGTGAATACTCTTAAGGGATACAGTATGGATTCTCCTTTAGGCGAGTACGATTACAACATGGTTACTCCTTATAAGTTTGTAGCAAGTTTGGGTTATATCTTACTCGATAAAATTGCGATGAATATTGATTATGAGTATGTTGATTATACGGTAATGCGGCTTCGTAGTGGTGGTCAATCAAATAGTTTTAAAGCGGAGAATGACCAAATCTCAGCGATGGTTGAATCTTCATCAAACTATAGATTTGGAGCTGAATATCATGAGGGTATTTTCTTTTTGCGCGGAGGTTATGCTTACTATGGGAGTCCTTATAAGCAAGGCTATTTAAATAGCAATTCGAATACTCAGGTTTTTGCTGGTGGTGTTGGCCTCAGAACGGGAACGTTTTATACAGATTTTACTTATAGTAAAACCCGCTTCACAGATGAGAATTTTTTATACAATGGAAGTGAGGGTGTTGTGAATGATAAACATAGCCAAAACCAGTTTATCCTGACCTTCGGTTATAAGTTCTAATGGTTATTCAATCAATCTAAGAATACGCTCATCAGTTAACGCTGGTGGGCGTCTTTTTTTATGGAATCTTCAAGAATCTCTAGTGAGAGGAGTCCCTCGTTGCATACTAAGTCTATAATGCTAAGGTTTGGTACAAAGGCACCCTTGTGTCTGAATACTTGATAGTAGGGTTTCGGTGAAAAGACATTATCCTCATGTGGATCTACTTTTGGTGAAATGGATTCTCTTAAATCCAGCATCGTATCAGGATAGTTGGTGTTATAGTTTTGGGTTAATTCTATGGAGGGCTTAATTTCCAAAAAGGAGAGTATGACCTCCATGAGGCTCTGATTTAGGTCGAAGAGGTATTTGGTTTTTTTGTTGTAGAGAGGTATTAAATCATCAGCAATGTGTTCGAAGTAGGGTGAGTTCTGGTAAGCCGATTCTAGTGCTTTCCAATGATTTTTCTGCCATGGGGTGACGTATTCAATTTCTACTTCCCTGATGGATACTTTTTCGCCACTTCGTTTAATAGTTGGGATGGTTAGGTTTATAGGTCCGTTGGCAGATAGAATAGTGCAGCGGTTACGGTAAGTCTGTTTTACGTAATTCTCATGCTGTTCTATTAATAGGGTGTTACATTCCACTAACCACGCAAAACTTTGGATAGGGGGCAGGTATGCTGTTGAAAGGATAATGTTGGAGGGGGGTGCCACCATGCTATTTGTTGATTACTGCATTAAATGTATTCGCATTTCCATCGTTTTTCGATGGTATTACTCCGAGTAGCCTCGCCATTAAGTTATAGAGGTCAGTATTTTCGAATAGACCAATGTCTTTGTTTTGCTTAAAGTTGGGCCCAATGGCATAAAATATTCCCTGCATGTCGGTAATGGAAGGGTCGTATCCATGATTACCGTTGCCGTATTTCCCTTTTTTTGTTCCCCATCCAAAACTATACGCCGAATCGGCA
The DNA here is from genome assembly GCF_900096565.1 of Williamwhitmania taraxaci. Classification (NCBI taxonomy): domain Bacteria; kingdom Pseudomonadati; phylum Bacteroidota; class Bacteroidia; order Bacteroidales; family Williamwhitmaniaceae; genus Williamwhitmania; species Williamwhitmania taraxaci. Next base: position 39,013 of record NZ_FMYP01000006.1, on the reverse strand, counting down.
ATCATTACATAATCCATAATCCTAACATTGGATCCAAATCCTAGCCTTGTTGGTAGTTTACCTTTAGCGTAGACTTTCAATCCGTTTGTTGCATTAATCGCTGTAAATAGTGCAGTGTCAGTTTCGTTTTTTAGGTTGAAGTTTAGAACGGGCGATTCGCCGTGCCAATTATCCAATTTTTCTTTCGGAATTAGGTTGCTTAGATCAATGTAGCGCTCACTAGGTGTTGGACACATCCCATGATCGGTCGTGATAATGATATTAATTTTGTCGTTTAACCCACTTTTTCTCAACAGCGAAAAGAGGTAAGCCAAGCTGGAGTCAATTCGCTCTACCTCGGCTGTCGTTTCTGCCGAAATTGGTCCGAACTTATGCCCTTGTCCATCGGGTTCATGATTATAGAGCATTACCAAGTTAGGCCTTGTTGTTGTAGGGTAGGAAAGCCATTTGACTACTGAGTCAACTCTATTATTGTAGGGAATCTCCTCATCGTATGGAAACCATTTTGTTGGCCTCATGCCGTTGATTGGGGCCTCTGAACCTACCCAAAAGAAGACGAAGCTTTTTAATCCCTGTCTTTGCGCTGTATTCCATATTGGTTCTCCTCCATAAAACCGGGCATCCTGAACTGATTCGATTTTGTATCCATTATATTTTACACCCAAGTCCGATGCATAGAACGAGTTGAACAGTAATCCGTGTGAGTTTGGTGTTAGCCCCGTTGCAAGAGTATAGTGGTTCGGGAATGTTTTGCTTGGGAATGATGGTTTTATTATTCCGGTAACCCCGAGCTTCGCAATTGAATCGAGAGTTGGAGTTACGGCATTTCTTGCATAGTCCCAGCGGAAACCATCCATTGAAATTACTAGCACTACTGGCTTTTCTATTGTTTGGGTTGCAGCCGGATTAGTTGCAAAAAGGAGGACTCCAAATAAGAGTGGTAGAATGTAATTTGTTTTCACTGGCAAAAATTTAAGGGGGGACTAAAATAGATTGTTTTTCTTGGAAGACCAAATTAAAGATCTATTCGGATTCATTATTGGCAATGTATTTTTCAACATCGAATTTTCGTTTGGCTCCATTACTATTCATGTATCTTATCTTTCCAAATGTAGATCGTTCGAACCAAGCCCGGTCGTGTAATCCACCAATGGACCAAGCAATACCAGCATAGCCGTTTGGATCACTGCCATCGAGGGAATATTTGTCGTTTAGATATATGGCAATTGATTGGGCCTCTTCTGGGGAAGTTGTCCACTCCAGAATTTTTTTTGCCCAATACATGCGCAGGTAGCCGTGCATTTTACCTGTCCTTGTCAACTCTTTTTGTGCCGCATTCCAAAGTTTGTCGTGTGTTAATGCCTGCTCAAATGTTTCTTGGGTGTAGATATACTCCCGCTCATCGTTCCGGTGTAGGTTATGGCTTATCTTTGCCCATGCTGGAAAGCCTTCAAATGTGTTGTAGTTTGGGTTGTAGAAGCAGTAGTTGTCCGATAGTTCCCGGCGAACAATTAACTCTTCAAGAAACGCTCCTTTGTCTTCTGGGTCAGTATCTGATTTTATAACTTCGAGCGCAACACGCTGGGCTGATATTTGTCCAAAGTGGAGGTAGGGTGATAGATTTGAAAGCCAATTAAGCTCGGGGTGGTTTCTTTTTTCTGCATAACCATTCAGTTTGTTTGCTATAAACTTTTGGAGATGAATCGCAGCTGCTTGTTCTCCCGGTTTGATCCAGTTTATTGGTGGGATATTCTCATTGCTATCTGGGATAGTTGGCCATATTGGCTCTGGGAAGCGGCCACTCCCTGTCGTTTTTTGTAATGGAATGGTTGGGAAATCTTGCAGGTAGTCGTTCAGTAACTTATTGATTTTAGGGCGCAAAGTATAGGCTCCAAATTCCTGTTTTGGGGATGCTATGCTGCAGGGAACAATATTGTGGGAATCCACCGTAATAATTGGCGCCGATAGGGTTTCACCCACTGATGTTTTCCATTGTCGCTTGGTAAGTAAAGGATCGAAATCGGTGACTAGTATTGATGCATTCATCTGTTTAATAAATGGAGGGATAACTGTCGTTGGGTCGCCTTGCAAAAGATAAACTGGTATATTTTTGTTGATGAGATTTCTAAATACAACCTTTAGTCCATCAACCATGAACTTAAGCGTGCGGTTAATCGTCTCAGAAAAGTCGGGGGTAAGGCAGAATATTACTATTGCATATGAATCCCTTTGTTTTGATAGTTCCAAACTATAGATCAGTGCCCAATTATCTTCCATCCTTTGGTCTCTACTCATCCAGTAAACTACCGGCCCCGAGCCTTCTACTCCATGCTTCTCTAATTTAATTCTTCCTGGAAGTACCATACTTTAAATGGGTTTAACAAATTGTAGTTCAAAAGATGTAATCATATTCGGGATGGTAATTCAATTGCACGAAACCCTTTTGTTTTGGGTATTAAAACGCGTTGTTCGCCTAACGAAGGTAGGCGAACAACTGTAGTAATCTCGTGAAAAAAACTGTCCTCGGACGAGAAGTTCTTTTTGCATATCTCCAATCATCAAATCGATGTTTGATTGTAGTAGAAATACCAAGGTGATTGTGCTCAATCACACCAACTTCAGGTTAAATAACGGCTCTTTGCCTAAGCAGATTTTCGGCATTTAGCAATATATCAACATACTGTGAACGCTGGTATGCAAACGGTGAGCTGCTATTTATTTTAGAGAGTTTACCTTGGAAATGAGATATGTCGGTATATCCTTTTTTCTCCATCCACCCTTCAAGTTCTTTAATCATTATATTAACATGACCTAACTTATGCTTATAAAGAGAACTCACCACCTGAACTGCTGAGGCACCTGCAAGAAGCATCTTTGCCACATCATAACCGCTAAATATTCCGGTTGAAGCGCAAATATCGGAGGGGATATGTCCAAATAGTAGACCGGTGAAACGTAAGGGTAGAAGAGACTCGTCGTTGGAACTTAGCGTCATGCGTTGAATTAACTTCTCCTGTTCTATATCGATATCGGGTTGGAATAGCCTATTGAAGAGCACTACACCATCGGCTCCGGCCTTGCAAAATTCGGCAACAACCTCGAGTTGATTAGCATAGAATGGACTCATTTTTACACTTATGGGGATGTTAACTACATCTTTGATTCGTTTTATTATTTCTACTTGTTCTGAAATAACGGAAGCTCCCGAAACTCCAAAGTCCTTGGGTGTATGATAAAAATTAATCTCAATTGCATCAACTCCTGTTTTCTCAACTTTTTTGGCATACTCCACCCATGATTCTGAGTAAACGGCATTAATGCTGGCAATTAATGGAATAGAGACTGCTTTTCTTGTTTCTCTCAGTTTTTGGAGGTGTATTTCGGGTCCTGCATATTGTAGGCTAGGAAAGAGATTAATCATTTCCGCATGACGCTCATTATAGGCTTCCATCTCTTGCTCCATTTCGAGTTCTTCGAGTTGGATTTGCTCTTCGAAAAGCGATTTAAATACAATGGCTCCAACACCGGATTCTTGAAGTTGAACAACCTTGCCTACGGAATCACTAAGATTGCTTGCCCCTGCAATAATTGGATTCTTAAGTTCTAATCCAAGATAGCTTGTTTTAATATTTGTCATGGCTAGAAATATTAATGTTCATAGCTAGGCAAAGCATCATGTTTTGCCTTCTATTTAACAGTAATAACCTAGTTGCTTGGGTTTTGTTCAATGGTTTGAATAATCCTTTGGAGAATTAATTCTGGTCCGGGTATCGGAAAGGTAGTGTAATAGTTGCTCGATGCTATTGCAAAAACAAGATTTAGGGAAGGAACGATATAAAGGAATTGATCCCCCAAGCCAGCTGCGAAAATTACTTGCCTTCCTGCAATTTCCTTATGCCAAAAAAGGTAGCTGTAGAATACTTCGTTGCCGGCATTTACCTTTGGTGTATAGATATGATCAATCCAACTTTTAGGCAATATTTTGCTTTTTCCTGTTTCGCTATTGAGAATGGCCTGACCCAATTTTGCAATATCCTTCACTTTCATGGTCATGCCTCCCCATGAAGGAGTGCCGTTGATTGGGTATTTAGCCCAAGAGTTGGCTTTTATTCCAATTGTGTCGAAAAGGTTTTTGTAGATAAAGGAGTCGATGGGTGTTTTGGTAACGTGCTCCATGATCTTTTTTAGGAGCTCAAGAGAGGCGCTATTGTAGTTGAATCTTACTCCTGGGGCGGTAGCCATTGGTTGCTCAAGAGCCAGTTTGGCCCAGTCTGATTTTGTATTCTTTAATCGATTAAGTGAGTTGTAGGAGTAGGTATAGTTCGGGAACCATTCGTCCCAACTCAATCCAGTTGTTTGGTTAAGGAGGTCCGATATTCGGATTTTTGCTTTTAATGGATTGGCGGCAAAAATGGAATCGTATTCCGGAAGGTATTTTGAGATTAGGTCGGTAGTTTTTATTCGACCTTGCTCAACGCAAACGCCGCACGCCAGCGAAATGATACTTTTGGTAACTGAATTTATCGGGAATGGAGTCTCGCTGGAGTAAAGGCCGTAGTAGGACTCTCCGATGAGTTTACCATTTACCATGATGGCCATCCCATTTATTTCGCCATAGGTGTTGCCTCTTGTGCCTTTAAATAGGGAAAGAAGTGAGTCTTGCTGGATTCCTGGCTGTCCGTATAGCCGATAGTTGAAAAGGCTGTCGGTTCGGCCAAAGAGTGTGGAAGTGGTGGCGGTAATCGCTAAGAAAAAGGTGATAGATAATATACTAATGGTGGGCTTACGTTTCATTCCTAATCTGTATTCATTCTATTATCATGCAATCTACTATATACAAAGATAGTGAAATAAAAAACAAATAGCGATAGATTTTCTTGACGCAGTAGTTTATGCTTTCGAAAATGACTCAGCAATTCGAGCCACTGCATTCTCAATAACCGACTTAGGGCACGCTGCATTTAGACGTTGGAATCCTATGCCTTGCTTGCCATAAATAGTTCCGTCGCTCAACCCAACGTTGGCTGTTTCGATAAGTATCCTATTCAACTCTTGCTGGGGTAGGTTAAATTCACGGAAATCGATCCATGCAAGATATGTGCCTTCGGGTGTTTGGCTACGGAATGGCGCATTGCTGGATTTTAGTATAGTGTTGATGGTTTGAAAGTTGTTGTATAGGTATGCGTTAAGCCCATCTACCCATTCATCGCCAGAGGTGTAAGCGGCCTGCATTGCTATGTTTCCAAATAGGTTCCCCATGGACAGGTGCAATGAGTTTAATATGGAATTGAATTTTGCCCGAAGGGTCTCATTGGGGATTATGGCTAAGCCAGTGGCGAGTCCGGCAAGGTTGAACGTTTTGCTTGGAGCGATTAGGGTTATGGTTCTATTGGCTGCATCTTCCGAAAGGGATGCAATGGGGATGTGTTTTTGGTGTGGCATTACGATGTCGCAGTGGATCTCATCGGAGATGATCACCACGTTATATTTTGACGCGAGTGATGCGACTTGCTCCAACTCGTTTTTTGTATAAACGCGGCCAGTGGGGTTGTGTGGATTGGAAAGGATCAAGAGTTTTACACCCTCTTTAAACTGTTGTTCGAGGTGGTTGAGATCCATCGTATAGCAACCTTCATTTTCGAGCAGAGGATTCTCAACTACTACTCGCTTATGATCTTCAATTGCAGCAAAGAATGGCGTATATACAGGAGGCTGGATCACTGCCTTTTCACCGACTTTCGAATTTGCTAGGATTGCGAAATTTATGGCTGGTACTATTCCTGGGCAGAGACAAATCCAATTGGATTCTATTTTCCATCCATGCCTGCGGTAAACCCATCCAATGGCGGCATCTACTGCTCCTGACGGAAGGAATGTATAACCAAGGATTGGATGATCAATTCGTTGTTGGAGTGCTTCTCGGATAAATGCCGGAGTAGCAAAGTCCATATCGGCTACCCAGAGGGGAGTTACCGATGAACTTCCAAAAACTTCGCTTCTGCGATCGTATTTTACGCAGGAGGTGTTTTCGCGCGCGATTTTAGTGTTGAAGCTGTAATCAATAATCATACGCAAAGCAAAAAGCCCCTTGGAAGGGGCTTAGTGTTAGTTTTTGCTGAGTGCGCTAAGCTGCTCGAATTGCTTATTCACTTCGGTGATGAGCTCTTCGTATAGTCCTTTGAAGTATGCTTTACGCAACTTTGCGTTTTCAAACTTTCCTGGGTTATTAACCTTGTCAATGGCCGCATTTCTGAAAGCTTCCGATTCAAGTGCAATTTTCTCGGCAGCTTCAGTTTTCTTACCTGGATTAAGGTAAATGTAAACGTAGCAATCGGAAACTACTTCGTCTGTGAGGAAATGGATGTCTTTCTTGATAGACCTAATATTCGCCATAGTAACTTAATTTTTTTTTCGGGTCAAAAGTAGTAAAAATCTTTTACATATGCTGATTTCTTCAAATCTATTGCGTAATGAATGTTTTTTAACCCTTAGAAATCTTATTCGTAGGATATAAATTGGTGGTTCAGTTTTATATCTGGAAGACTAAGAAGGATTTGACCCTCCTCGAGTAGATCTTCATCTTCAACCTGATATTGCCATACGATCTGGATATTGAACCCTTTCTTATGGAAAACGGTAAGTTTCCGAAGAACTTCCCGTAAATATTTATAGGAGGTGGAGTTTATGTAGCGGAAGTTAAGGTCGAGCGTAATTGGTTCCGCCTGCTTATCTTGGTTCTTTTCAAAGAATTCATCGAGCCACACCAAAAGTTTCGTATAGAACTCTTTGGCATTTTCGGGATGAGAGATGCCAGATATACAGAAGCGCAACGTTCCGGGATCAAAACTGACCTCAGGAGTATCAATGGCACTTTTTATTCTTAGTGGTTCCACTACCTATAATTTGATGCAAAGGTAAAAAAGAAAAAAACAGTTGAGTGCCTACTTTGATAAAATGTGGTTTTATCATGATAGATGACGATTTGATTTGGTATTTATATTATTTGTTGACTTGTAATAGGTTATATACCAAGATTCTTCTATCTCTGCCAAACTTTTATTTTTCGATTATATTAAAGTTCACCAATAATTTTCTCATGGGGAAATTCTGAATGCGCCGTAATTTTTTGTTCAAAATAACTATTTTTTCTCTCATGGGTTAGATTATCGTTGCTAATATTACCTTTGTTTTAATGCACACGCCACTCTGAAAGTAATTTGCGTTCGATTTATTTGTATAAAAGCAATGAGCCGTATTGCTTAAACCATAATGTTTTGCACCTGAGGATATCATGAACTTGTGGACAATTGACTTTAAATACTATTCGCAAATTGAGCGATTAAAGCGGTTCTTTGTTACTGTTCTGAATCACTTCTCGATTCTTGCCGCGGCATCCCTTCTTGCTATTCTTATTTATGAGTTTGGTTTTTTACATCCTAACGATCGATTGGATTCCGTTTCCACATATTATGAGTTTGGATTGCTGTATTTTGTGGTTATTTACTGCATTAGTTTATACAAAGCATTTGTTAGCCGACGACAGGATCGTTTTCTCCGGTTAACGTCGCTATTCAAATTAGGAATAGTCTTTTTTGCTTTTATTGGAAGTGTTTTTTTTAGCGTTGGGGATCATCATAAACTATTTCTAACCATAATTGGGCATCACTATTTTCTGAATCTCACTATTGTTTTTCTTTTTCTTGTAGAGGTCGGACGAGCTAGTTTCAATTTGTTTGCTAAGCAAGCAAATCCAGCGATGTTGTTTATTGGAAGTTTCACATTATTGGTGAGCATAGGTACCGGACTTTTGTTGTTGCCTAACTCAACCACCCATGGAATAAGTCTTGTAAATGCCTTGTTTACCTCTACTAGTGCGGTATGCGTTACTGGTTTAGTTGTTGTGGATACGGCTACTGCATTTACACCGGTTGGCAAGATGATTATCCTTCTCCTAATTCAGTTGGGAGGTTTGGGTGTAATGACGTTTACTACTTTTTTTGGGTTGTTCTACAGGACGGAGAGTACGTTTCGCTCCCAGATGATGATAAAGGAAATATTGAATCTCGACCGAGTAGGTGGAATTTTTAGTGCTTTGCTAAAAATCTTGCTGGTTACCATCATTGTGGAGTTCATAGGTGCCTTGTTTATCTTTCAATCAATTTCCAAAGTAACTGCCGTTGGTGATTTTACCGATAAGGTGGCTTTCTCTGTTTTTCATTCCATCTCGGCATTCTGTAATGCTGGTTTTTCTACGCTTACCGATGGGTTATATACCGGTTTTTTAAGGCAAAATTACACCCTCCAGTTTTGGATAATGGCATTAATTGTGCTAGGTGGCCTGGGCTTTCCTATTATTTTCAGTTACTTTACCTTGATCCGTCATTTTATTGGGAACAAAATCCGACAATTCTTTGGTAAGCAGAAACGCTACATGCATATGCCTCGGATTATAAATATGAATGCCAGAATTGTTGTTTTTACTACGATGGGTTTAATACTTATTGGAGCCATCATGTTCTTTCTGTTGGAGCGAAACAATACCTTAGTCGGGGAGGGTATATTAGGTAAGATTACCGGATCATTTTTCGGGTCAATCACCCCCCGTACTGCTGGATTCAATACGGTGGATATGTCTCGGCTGATGCCATCTACTATCCTGATCACTATACTACTAATGTGGATTGGTGCCTCGCCAGGATCCACCGGTGGTGGTATAAAGACAACCACCTTTGCCCTTTCATTGCTTAATGTTGTGAATTTGGCTACTGGCCGTAAACTGTTTGTGGTAGGACGGAGGGAGATACCCTATGATAGTGTTCAGCGTGCCTTTGCGGTGGTTTTTTTATCCATTATTGCTATTGGGCTGGGGAGTTTTTTTGTTATTGTATTTCAGCCAAAGCTAAACTATCTTTCGGTGCTGTTTGAATGTACCTCTGCTTTTAGTACTGTTGGACTCTCTGTTGGTATGACCTCACAACTTACGGTTGCTTCAAAAATTGTAATAATTTTGCTCATGCTTATTGGCCGGGTTGGTCTCCTTTCGCTCGTATTCTCCTTTTTAGGTAATCTTCATCAGGGCGATAGTTATCGACTACCTTCCGAAAGCATTTACATAAACTAGTTATGAAGGTAATTATTCTGGGTCTTGGTAATTTTGGTGCTGCACTGGCTATCCGCATGACGCAGCTGGGGCACGAGGTTATAGGTGTGGATAATGACGCCCACCGAGTTGAAGAAATTAAGGAAAAAGTAACTTCGACTATCTGTATGGATGCGCGTGAGTTACATGATTTGAAGTATTTGCCTCTCGACGATGCTGATGCAGTTCTGGTTGCCATTGGCGAAGATTTTGGGGCATCTGTTCTGATAACGGCGCAGCTAAAACAGTTGGGGGTTTCTCGCTTGATTGCTCGCTCCATGTCCGGTCTTCACCGAACTGTATTAGAGGCCATTGGTGTTTCGGATATTTTCTCACCAGAACTTGAGATGGCAGAGTCTTTTGCCTTGAAAATGGAATTGAAAAATGTGAATAACGTATATCACATTTCACAGGATTATAAGATAGTCGAATCTGCCGTTCCTAAATTGATGGTTAATAAACCCCTATCTGGTATCGATTTTGCCGCTAGCTACGACCTCAACCTTATTGCCGTGAAGCGCTCGGAGAAGGTTCGGAATCTTATTGGAATGGCCAGCACTGAGCAGCGCCTTCATTCCAAACTGGGTCCCGAATTTATTCTGCTGGAGGGAGATGTGCTGGTTCTTGCAGGATCAGTTGATGCGCTTAAACACCTTTACGCAGTGCTGTAGGGTTACTTCTTGAAAATGAAATAAACGGCTAGTATCAGAAAAATAAAGCCAATTATATGGTTGGTTCTAAATGTTTCTGTTTTAAAGAACAGTAAACTGAAGATGGTAAAGGTTACAAGGGTAATTACCTCTTGAATAACCTTTAATTCTACTAAGGTAAATGGTCCGCCATTACCTTTATAACCTATCCTATTTGCGGGTACTTGGAAGAAATACTCAAAAAGGGCAATTCCCCAACTGATTAAAACAATAGCAATTAATCCGAGGTTTTCGAACCACCTCATCTCCTTAAACTTTAGGTGACCATACCAAGCCAAGGTCATAAAGGTATTCGATAGGATTAGCAATAATATTGTTAAAAGGGCTTTCATCTTTCTTCTCCAATTACGGGTGCAAAAATAGTGTTTTGAAGAGTTGTTTTGCCTTCGAGGGATGAATAATTTTGGTGGTTGAACTATCGGAGTTCAAATCTGTTAATTCCCATGTAATAGTTATGTCCTGCTATGGCCATGGTTTTTGAACTAAATCTCTTGCTATGAAAAAGGTAAACTTGGTTTTGCAGATTCTTCTTGGTTTAATGCTCGTCGTTTTTGGGTTGAATAAATTTTTTGGTTTTTTACCGATGCCTGCAATGCCTGGACCTGCAGGTAACTTTATGGGCGCATTGCTTGCCACTGGTTATATGATTAAGATGGTTGGTGTGATCGAGGTGCTTGTGGGAGCGCTTTTGCTCCTTCGTAAGTTTGTTGCACTATCCCTAGTGTTTCTTGCCCCCATTTCGGTCAACATAGTAGCATTTCACCTCTTTCTCGATTTGCCGGGTATTGGTGGAGCCGCCGTGGTTGCAATCCTTAACCTTAACCTTTTAATTGTTTATAGGGCAGCCTTCAAGGGAATATTGAAAAACTAACCACAGTAGTATATTTGGAAAGGTCGCCACACTGGTTGTGCGACCTTTCTTCGTTTGGTAGCAATATATATAGGTTTTACTTTCTTGTTCCGATGGGTGAAAAGTTCATGGTTAATTATTTTATTCCTATTTTCGTTCGATAATTTGAATTTGTGAAATGAAAAAATATTTGTTTGTTTTTTTTCTTTTTGTAGGTAGCAACCTCCTTACTATTCACTCGGATGCTCAGGAGTCTGCTACTATACCTATTGTTGTAGATACGGATTGTGCCTCAGACGATTTCCGTGCAATTGCTGCATTTCTTACCAGTTCCAACTTTAAAGTGGTTGGGATTATTTGCACCGATGGCGGTCTCTCTCCCTCCGAAGGAGCAAGGGGTGTTCGGAAACTTGTTGCTGACTTCGGTTTAAGCATTCCTGTAGTGGAGGGTGTCGATTTAGGGCTAAATCCTTCTTGGCGCTGGATGTGTCGGGCCATATGGAAGACCGAAGAGCAAACCAACGTCATTAAGTCGAACTATCGCGACTCTCTTACGCGATGGTTTAAGAATGATCAAGAGCAACTTACCTATGTTTGCTTAGGTCCAGTATCTTCCCTCAATGGATGGTTGAAACAAGTTGAGATACCTTTTAATTTGCGCCGGGTAGTGTGGTTTTATGGTGAATCGGAGGGAAGTACCAATGTAGTTTCTGATGCTGAGGCGTGGCGGCAACTCCAGCTTTTGCCTGTTAACATACATTTAGTGGGACAGCCGCTAGGCAACTATTCTATATTCACCGAGGAACTACTTGGAAAGGTCTCTGCCACCGAAAAACCGCTGGCACTGGAACTCAAAAAGCGTCATGAGGTGGGTGCTATTAGAGGTCAACTGGCAAATAGTCATTTTACTATGTGGGACGAATTGGTTCCTGTTTACCTATCGTATCCCTCGCTTTTTGAAGTAAAACCAACTTCTCAGAATCCGCATATTGCCCATGTTCAAATTGTGGATACATCCATGGTTGGCGATAGCTACATAAAACTTTTTACGGGGCAAGGAACCGCACTCCGAGGAATTGTTCTAGAATCGTTTCCTATTTCGGAAGAATTGCTTTCGCCCGACCTCGTTCCATACGCTAAAGCCATTCAGCAGAGGCATGGCATTGAGGAGTGGAAACTTACCGTGCTGACCAATGAAATGCATCAGCATCTTGGGATTTATTCTATCGTAGGCACAAAGATGGGGCTCTTTGCACGCGAGTATTTTGGTGTTGGGCTCGATAAGATTAAGGTTGTTTCTCTGGCTGGTTTTATGCCTCCAGTAAGTTGCCTGAATGATGGATTACAAATATCCACAGGTGCAACCCTTGGACGAGGAAGTATTTCGGTAGAGCAGGGAGGTGCTTCCATTGCTGGTGCTAGGTTTGTGTATCAAGGACGCGTATTGGTTGTAACGCTTAAAGGGTCTTATTCTAAATTGGCCGCCGATGATATTTCTGCAGGAATTGTAAAGTATGGTAATCTCACCAATGGGTATTGGAATTTAGTTCGCCAACTTTCCATTAAGTATTGGCTGGAGTGGGATCGAAAAGAGATGTTTGATTTTAAGGAGGTAAAATAATGATATTTGATAAAGTAGAAAATATTATGCGTTATAGTGCTTTGCTGCCCGGACTCGAAAAGGTAGCGGCCTATATTCAAGCCGGCAGTTACGACTACGCAGGTGGCATTGTGGATTTGGATGGGGATGCTCTCTACGTAAGTCCTTTCGAAGGAGTGGGTAAGGAGCGTCATGAGGCTAAGTTAGAGGCGCATCGTAAGTATATCGATTTGCAATTATTGGTCTCTGGAAGCGAAGAGATTGGGTGGAGTCCGCTATCATCTTGTCATCAGGAGATGGCGCCCTACAGCGACGAAAAGGATATCGTTTTTTACAAGGATACTGTTCGGGATTTCTTACGACTATCGCCGGGTTATTTTGCTGTATTCTTTCCAGATGATGCGCATGCACCGCTGGTTGGTGAAGATATTCAGAAACTGGTTTTCAAATTCTCAGTTTAGTAACCAAACGGGAAGTCTTCTTGCTGACTCTACTTCATCTTCTATGTCATCTGGGAGGTTGAAGTAAAGGTTAAGCCCGGTTGCTTTCTCCACACTATCAACCGGAACCATGTAGCTGGAGATGGGTTTGCTTGTGCCCTCGTTGGGTATGATAAAACCTATTGCCCAGTATTGGTTTTTGGTGTATAGAAGCACTGTTTTGAAATATTTGGAGGGAACCGCTACCTTGTTGGGGCCAATTCTTTCGAGAACTTTCGTGAATATTGGGCCGGTGGTGATGTAGATTTCACCAAATTCACGGCACCAGCTCCGTGTTTCTTCTTCCAATTCTTTCCAAATGCCTCTATTAAACTTTGGTTTCTGAGGCGAGATGTTGCTGAAGAGGAATGACTCTTTCATAGCCTCCGCACTATATGCCATATCCGCTGCGGGTGCCATGTGCCCCTTATCGTATCCGGAATGAGTGTAATCTTTATTGGTAGCCGATCCTGTAGATATATCCCGATCGGCCTGAAAACTGTCCGACCTTTTTGCCTTCCGTATGAGTTTGGCCAAATTAAGGGTGTATGCCACCCACACTGGTTGCTCATAGGTTTCGCTGTAGACCAAGGTAAACCCTTTTTTAACAATTGACTCTTCACCATTGTTGTATTGCGGTAGTTCTAGATGGCTGAGGGGTGCCGATACCTGCACTTTGGCTACTATTGGTTTTGTTTGGCTATTCTTGTTCAGATAAAATAGAGCAAGGATAATTACTATTACCAATGCAGCAAAAGCGATATGACTACGTTTCATTCTTGGTTGTTTTGCACAATGAGCTAATGGCTGATTAGTAAACGAATACAGATTTAGAAATAGAGGACAATTAGAAGCATCAAAAATAGTAAAGAGTGTAATAATTTAGATGGGCGAGCACTAATTGTTGAGGGTAATCCTAAAATCGTTTAATGGAAGGGGGGGGATTCTTTTCTAAGTTGTCATACCTGTATTCCCGTGCTGTTGGAGTAGATACAAATTCTATATATGCAATCCCATATAATAGAAAGCTACATAAATGGACTAATGCTTGTGTAATAGTGCATATGAATAACTAATTTTACCACAAATTGATAAATGCTGATATGATGAAGAAAGCGATTGTTTTTGCTTTAATGCTACTCCAAGCATTTGTCTTGGTAGCCCAAGAGGATGAGCCTCATTTTTTACTCCCCCCGAAGAAGCTTCAGGTTGGTGGTTTTGGTGGGGTAATCACCGAGTTCTCGGCCTTTAAGGGACGGTTTGCAGTCTTTACTGGTGGTGGTGGTGCAATCCTTATCAATAGGTGTTTCTTTCTGGGTGCGTATGGCAGTGGGCTGGCTTCCGAAATGACTTTTCCAGACATTTATCCATTTGATCATAACCCAGTAAGTAACCCAAAACTACCTCTTTATGAGAACCTTACTTACACGTTTAGTCATGGTGGATTATGGACCGGATATAGCTTTGAGGCGAATAGGGTTTTCCATATGGGAATGAGTTTTAGGGTTGGAGGTGGAGAAGTCTCCTTGGTTGATCCCAACCGGGCGGACAGGTATCAGTTTGCCTTAGCAAAGGATAATATTGTTGTTATTCAGCCGGAAGTGAACATAGAGGTGAACGTTGTGAGGTGGCTCCGGATTAGGGGTGGTGCTGGTTACCGCTTCGTTGGTAGTCTCGATAACCTATCATATACTGCCTTTGATGGGAGTAACAGGAATTTTTATACTACTTCCGATTTTAATTCTCCATACGCTAACGTTGCCTTCCTTTTTGGCTCATTTGGTGCTAAGAAGCCTAAAACCATCATAAATTAATCATCTTAATATTGATCATGTTTAGAAAAACGTTTTTGTTATTGATATTTCTTTGGAGTTGTGCGCTGGGTTATGCAATTGCCGATCCAACTACAACCACTCCGGGAGGAAAACCCACAATTAGTGGTTATATTAAAGATGCAGCTAGTGGTGAGGCACTGATTGGAGCCACTGTTTTCGTGAAGGAAAGTAAGGCAGGTGCGGCATCCAACGTTTATGGATACTACTCAGTTTCTACAAGTCCGGGGAATTACACCTTGGTGTTTTCCTATGTTGGCTATATTTCGAAGGAGGTATCCGTTGTTGTTTCGAGCAGCCTTAAGATGAATATGGAACTCACTGCCGAATCGACAGAGTTGAAAGAAGTAATTGTTAAAGGTGACAGGCCCAATGCCAATGTTTCTCGCCCCGAAATGAGCGTAGCTAAGCTTGAGATGAAGAGCATCAAGCAGATCCCGGCATTGATGGGTGAGGTTGATATCATCAAGGCCATTCAAATGTTGCCCGGGGTACAGTCTACCTCCGAAGGATCTTCGGGCTTTAGCGTGCGTGGTGGGTCGGCCGATCAAAATCAGATTCTTCTCGACGAAGCTGTTGTATTCAACGCCTCGCATCTAATGGGCTTTTTCTCGGTATTTAACAACGACGCCATTAAGGATGTGCGGCTTTACAAGGGCGATATTCCGGCGATGTATGGTGGAAAGTTATCCTCTATTCTCGATGTTCGTATGAAGGACGGAAATAGTAAAAAGTTTTCCGGTATTGTAGGCATTGGCATTATTTCGAGCCGTCTGACGCTGGAGGGGCCAATTATTAAGGACAAGACTTCCTTTATTGTTTCGGGAAGACGAACTTATGCCGATATGTTTCTGCCATTGGCTACGGATCCCGATATTCGCAAGAACAAGCTTTACTTTTACGATTTCAATCTAAAGGTGAATCATACCTTTAACGATAACAACCGCCTTTATATTTCCGGATACTTCGGCCAAGATGTATTCAAAGGTAAGTTCGCTTCCTTTGGTTTTGGAAACCAAACCTTAACGGCCCGTTGGAACCATCTATTTTCGAGCAAGTTGTTTCTAAATACCAGTTTAATCTACAGCCGCTATAGCTACGAATTGGGAACCGAAGAGGGTAAGCCAAACAGTTTTAAATGGCAAAGCGACCTGAAGAACTATTCCACCAAACTCGATTTTACTTACTACTTGAACAATTCGAATACAATCAAGTTTGGCGCTATAACCTCTTACCAATTTTTCGATCCAGCAACTGCAAAAGGGGTTGGTAGCGAGAGTCTCTTTGGCGAATATAAAGTGCCTCGAAATTTCGGACTCGAGCATGCTATTTATGCTTCTAATGAGCAGGTGGTTAACTATTGGCTGACCTTGAAATATGGAATTCGCTTGAGTGCATACCAACGCTTGGGTGCTGCTACAATTCAAAATTACGATGCAAACTATAATAAGATAGGCGAAACGCAGTATGCAACAGGAAAGGTCGTGAAGACATTCTTTAACTGGGAACCGCGACTGGGTGCTCAGTTTATGATTAACGACAATAACTCGATTAAGGCTAGCTACTCCCGGACGGTTCAATATCTGCACTTAGCATCCAATTCCAATGCTGGAACGCCGCTCGATGTATGGTTTCCGTCAGGACCAAACGTAAAGCCCCAAGTAGCCGATCAGTATGCAACCGGTTTCTTCCGAAACTTCTTCGATAATGTGGTTGAGACCTCTTTCGAAGTTTACTATAAGGATATGCGCAATGTGGTCGATTTTAAGGATTATGCCGATCTCTTCCTGAATAAGGAGATGGAAGGTCAGGTGCGGGTTGGCAAAAGCTATAGCTATGGTGCCGAGGCCATGGTTCGGGTAAATGGCGATAAACTTAGCGGTTGGGTAAGCTATACCTACTCAAAAACACGTCGAAAAATCAATGGAGTTAACAACGAGCAGTGGTTTCCGGCATTTTATGATAAGCCTCATAATGTAAATGTTGTTCTTTCGTATGACATTAGTCCTCGCATCGTATTTGGAGCAAACTGGATTTATGCTACCGGCGCACCAATTACAGTTCCTGTGGGTCGAATTGTTGTGGAGAACGATATTGTGCCCGTGTATTCGGCTCGAAACGCTTATCGCATGCCCGATTATCACCGTCTCGATGTTTCATTAACTATCAAAAGCAAGAAAAAGGTAAATAGAAAATGGGAGGGGGAATTGAATGTTTCCGTTTATAATGTATACGGTCGTAAGAATCCTTGGGCAATTAACTTTGTAACTGACAAGTTAAATCCAAATGTTACCTATGCCGAGAAAACATATCTGTTTACCTATCTCCCCTCAATTACCTATAATTTCAAATTTTAATTAGATGAAAAATTTCAATACAGTAGTATTAGCATGGAGTGGGATATCGTTGTTTTTATTTGCTAGTTCATGCACCGAACGTATCGATATGAATATTGGCACAACCTATACTCGGTTGGTTATATATGGTGAGATTACTACCGATACCACTGTGCATAAGGTTTACCTCTCGAAGTCGGCCGATTACTTTTCGAATAAACCAGTAGAAAAGTTGTCGGGAGCACACGTTACCATTTCCGATGGGGTTTCTACACTTGTTTTGCAGGAGAGTGCTTCGGAGTTGGGAACATACGAAACTCCTGCCGATTATTATGGAATACCGGGGCGCACCTATCATTTACTGGTCGAGAATGTTGATTTAAACGGTGACGGAAAATTTGTTTCCGATAGCGCATCTTCTTTCCTGCCTGCTCCGGTAGCTGTCGATTCTATTCATGTGGCACAGGAGAATTTATTCCGCAATGGTTGGGCCATAAAACTATTTGCTAAAGACCCTTCGGAGCAGGAGAATTTCTATGCGTTTAAATCGTATATCAACGGAAAACTGAATACCGATACGCTCAGTAATCACACTTCCACCGACGACAGGTTCTTCAATGGAAAGCAGAC
Source organism: Williamwhitmania taraxaci (assembly GCF_900096565.1). Lineage (NCBI taxonomy): Bacteria > Pseudomonadati > Bacteroidota > Bacteroidia > Bacteroidales > Williamwhitmaniaceae > Williamwhitmania > Williamwhitmania taraxaci. The sequence continues at coordinate 21,437 of NZ_FMYP01000006.1, read as the reverse complement.
CAATGGCATCATTGTGTTTTTCTACCAAGAACTCGATAAAATTAAAAATGACGATACCGTAACGCTCGAAATGATGTCGATAAACAAAAATTATATGGACTTTATCGTTTCCGTTCAAACGGTTGTTCAGGGGAATAATCCTCTCTTCTCTGGCCCTCCAGCCAATATCTATACAAACTTCAAGAACGGGGCGATGGGATTCTTCACGGCCTATTCCCTTTCGCGTAAATCGACCATTGTAAAGAACCAACCGGCAAAACGATAGAACTTTCGCGGTGTTTAATATTTGTATCATACGAGTGCCCCGGTCAGTCTACCGGGGCATTCGTTGTTTGTTGTAGGTTCCGCCTTTAGGGTTTGCTTTCTTTTTCTCCCATAGGAACGATCTTCATTGCTAGATATAGAAATGGCGTATCGGCTAGTGAAATCAGCCCTTTTAGCAAATAGGTAGTAAATACAATTTCGAGCAAAATATTCATAGGCATCGTTCCATAGAAGGCAATCATGGTAAAAATCACGGTGTCGAGAAACTGCGATACCAAGGTGCTTAGGTTGTTTCTTATCCACAGCTGTTTTCGCGATGGGTATTTGCTCTTCCATAGTTCGAAGGCCCAAACGTCGTGCCACTGCGAAACGAGGTAGGCAGCAAGGCTGGCAAGTCCAATACGCGGCATCAGCCCAAAGATATCCTTTAAGTTTTTGTCGATACCTAAACTGTGGCTGTCCGTTGCGATGGGTGCAAATATCATGGCAAGGTTCATTAAACTCACCATTACCACGAGGGTGAAGAAACCCAAGAGAACGGCTTTTTTTGCATCTGCTTTTCCGTAACGCTCGGTGAGCAGGTCGGTTACAAGGAATGAGGAAGAGTAGATTACATTTCCTAGAGTAGCCGCAAATCCAAATATCTCTATGGTTTTCGTAACCTGAATGTTTGCAATAATGATGGAGATTGGAATCCAAGCCCATAGCCCGGCTTTCCCAAATAGTTTATAGGCCAGCACCACCAGCGAAAAGCATACTACTATTTCCAGTAGCCAGAGTAGTTCGTTCATTCTGAATCAGTTTTTACAATAGATGGCATTTTAAACACGATAGACGAGAATAAAGCTCAATACTTTGGACTTTTTATTTACTTTTAAGTTCTCGAAAACTGCGAAAAATATGAATGAGTCGATTCTAAAAGCTCTAATGCAGCTGTTTGCTTTCCTTGTAGATACTGAGCATGATGGTCTTACAGAAAATGTAAGAGGTGTGGTGCGCTCATATCTCGAGAAAGAGTTTAGCGACCAACAGGTTGACTCGTTTTTGGTCCAGTTCAATGAAATGCTTCTTCTATATCATCAGGAGGCCACCCATACCGAGGAACGCGATGGCACGTTTGTCTTTTCCAAGTCGTTAAATAGTATTGTAGAGAAGATAAACCAAGAGTTTGAGCAGTATCCTAAAATGTGGCTGGTGTTACAGCTCATCGAGTTCCTTGGCGATAGCGGTGTAGTTACCGATAAACGTCTGGAACTCATTCGGGCCCTGGCTTCGAGTTTTCGTATCAGCGTGTTCGAGTTCAACAACGCCATGCAGTTTATCCTTGGTGGGGAGCAGGAGATGCCGCACAACGAAAAGCTGCTGTTTGTAAACTCCGACGATAGTTTTTCGCACCCTAAGGTAAAGCACCTCTTAAGCAGCAATCTCAAAGGGAAGGTTTTTGTGCTGCACATTGACAGTACCAATACCTTTCTCATAAAATATTTTGGCGAGAATAACCTGTTCCTCAATGGACACAACGTTAAGGTGGGGCGTGCCTATATTTTTGGCGTAGGTTCGGTTATTCGGAGTCCAAAGATTTCTCCAATTTACTATTCGAAGGTAGCTACCAAGTTTATTACTGGTCTGGCCAAGGAGAAGATCCGCTTTACTGCATCCAATATCTCGTTCCGATACAAGGGCACCGAAAATGGCATTCAACCGTTCAATCTACAAGCGGAGAGTGGACAGCTAGTGGGGGTGATGGGGAATAGCGGAGTGGGAAAATCGATTCTGCTGAACGTGCTCAACGGGAACCAAAAGTTAAATACAGGCCGAATTTGTATTAACGGCTTCGATATTTCGAAAGATAAAAAGGAGCTCGAGGGAATTATTGGTTATGTGCCGCAGGATGACCTGCTTATCGAGGAACTTACCGTGTTTCAGAACCTGATGTTCAATGCCCGACTATGCTTTAGCGAGCATTCGGAGGGAGAATTACTCGATGAGGTTAATACATGTCTCTCCGACTTCGAATTGGTTGAGGCCCAGGAGTTGAAGGTGGGGAATCCACTGAATAAGTTTATAAGTGGGGGGCAGCGTAAACGCCTTAATATCGCCCTAGAGTTGATGCGCGAACCTGCATTGCTCTTTGTGGACGAACCTACCTCCGGGTTATCCTCGGCCGATTCCGAAAAGGTGATGCTCTTGCTCAAGCGACAAACGATTAAGGGCAAGCTAGTGATTGTAAACATTCATCAGCCCTCCTCCGATATCTATAAAATATTTGACAAGCTCCTGGTGATGGACCACGGAGGAAGAATAATATACCAGGGTAATCCAATGGATGCCGTAGTTTACTTTCGGAATGCGGCCCACTACCTTAAGGCCGACGAGAGTGAATGCTTTGCCTGTGGTAACGTGAATACGGAGCAGATTCTTAAGATTGTTGAGTCCCGGGTGGTTAATGAGTATGGGCTCCCAACCCGAAAGCGAAAGCGAAGCGCCCGCGATTGGTATGATCTTTACCTTCGAAAGGTGGAGCCAACCCTCAAGCAGATAGTCTGTGGCGAGAAGTGTATTCTTCCCAATAATCCGTTTAAGATACCCTCTCGTGCCAAGCAGTTGGGCATCTTTATGCGGCGAAATATGCTCTCCAAACTCGCCGATAGTCAATACCTTTCTATTGCTCTGTTGGAGGCGCCCATTCTGGCGCTAATCATTGGCTTTTTCACGCGCTTTTCGGCAAATGGATCAGGCTATCTTTTTGGTTTAAACGATAACATTCCTTCCTTCCTGTTCATGAGCGTGGTGGCTTCCCTCTTCATGGGTTTGAGCGTTAGCGCCGAGGAGATTATAAAGGATCGTAGGATTCGGCAACGAGAAACTTTTCTTAATCTGAGCCGGTTCAGCTATATTAACTCCAAAGTGCTTACCATGATGGTTATCTCGGCCATTCAAGCACTGCTTTTTGTAACCGTAAGTAACCTATTGCTCGAAATTGGTGGCATGTTCTTTAGCTACTGGCTCATATTCTTTAGTGCTGCTTTTTGTGCCAACATGATTGGGTTGAATATCTCTGCTGCTCTTACTTCGGTGGTGGCAATCTATATTTCTATTCCGCTGATTTTGGTTCCGCAGTTGCTCTTTAGTGGGGTGGTAGTTCCGTTTCATAAGCTACATCGCACAGTTACCTCTCAGGAGTATGTTCCATTAATTGGCGATTTAATGCTCTCCCGTTGGGCTTATGAGGCGCTTATGGTGCATCAGTTTAAGGAAAACCGGTTTGAGAAGCACTTTTACGCCTTCGACCAAGAGTTGAGCCAGTATTCCTATACCTTCAACTACCTTATTCCGCTTGTTCAACTTAAAGTGCAGGAACTGCAGCGCCAGCAACAGCTGGGTGGTGATAGTGCCTTGTTGGCTCACAAACGGGTGTTAATTAAGAATGGACTCGGGCAAATATTGTGCGATTGCGATAGCACTCATGCGGGAGTATCTTCGGTAGCGCGCTACGTAGACGATGCGTTTAATGGTGATTCGGTACTTGCCTTTTTAACCATTGCTCGTAAAAGTCTGAACGATAGGTTCGATTCCTCCATGCGTCGACGCGATCGTGCTTTTCATACTCTGGAGCTACAGCTCGGTGGAAAGGAAAAAGTCTTGCAACTAAAACAACGTTTCTACAATGCTGCCATAGCCGACATTGTGCTCAACAATAACGAACTGGTTAAGATTGCCGAGGACGAAGATCGGTTTATTCAGCGTAAAGATCCAGTATTCATGATCTCCAATAATCGGTATGGAAGGGCACACTTCTTTGCACCTGTCAAGCGTGTTGGATCGTGGGTTATCGATACGTTTTGGTTCAATTTCCTCGTGTTTTGGCTCTTTAGCGGTGTGCTCTACGCCATGCTCATGCTCGATACCTGGCGCATTGTGGCTAAGTATTTTGAGATATTCAAATTCCGCCGATTGGCTCGACGAATTGCTCGATACCTACCGAAATAAATGACTAATGGGTTAATTTGATGATTTGAAAATGGGGATACTGAAGGTTGTCGGAGTCTTCCCAACTAAGTGTGGTGTGGATGTTTGTTTAGCACAATACCTACCACGACCCACCCTTTTAAAAGCGTGGGAGAATATAATTCGGCCATACCATTCATAAATTTTTAACTTTTCACCGTTCATCATGGAAGAGATCATTCACGAGAATAAAGTATTTGAAAAGATCAGCTTCACAGCGCAGGAGATTCGGAGTAGGGAGTTTTTGCGCTGCACCTTTAAGGGCTGCGATTTTTCTGGCAGTAACTTTAGCTATAATCATTTTTCCGATTGCGTGTTTGAGTATTGCAATATCTCCCTACTGAAGCTGGTGGGAACCAGTCTTTGCAACGTCGTATTCCGCGAGTGCAAGCTCCTAGGGGTAAACTTCAGCGATTCGGAAGACTTTCTCTTCTCTGTACGCTTTGAGGGCGGTGTGCTCGACTTTTCCACCTTTGCCAACAAGAAGATGCCAAAGACACATTTCCTTAATGTTTCGATGAAAAGCGTCGATTTTACTCGTGCAAACTTGCAGGGTTCTCTCTTTGAGAATACCAATCTCGAAGAGGCGGTTTTCAGCAAAACAGTCCTTAAGGATTGCAATTTACTTACCGCATTTAACTACACCATCGATCCCGAGAGCAACCCCATGGCTAAGGCGCGCTTTTCGCTTTATGGCGTGGCGGGGCTTCTGGAGAAGTATCGTATCTCAATTGAGTAAGGGCCTGTATTTGTTTCTATAACTGTTTTTTCAGAGGCGTTTGCTACCAGATGCCTACGGCACCGCGCTACCAATACCCCAACATGCAAGAAACACGAAGAAAACCATAGGAATGAAAGGCCTGCCTGTAAAAGCACAGGGCCGCAGCCCTGTGCAAAAGCAACGAACCATTTAGGGCTGAAAGTCCGGCATGTTTCCTTTGCAATCAAAGAATCAAATCATAATGCCATATTGATTGACGCCGGAGGCATTGCATGTTTATCGAAAGTTAATATATGCAGCTATGCGACCATGAACAGAGTCGAACGTTATTGGGTTCTCTAAATCCATAAACTCCTTGGGTTAATGTTCAATCAGGTATTTGCGCAGCTTGCGATATTGATTAACCTGAAATTATCGAAACACGAATAACCTTCTCCTTTATATTCAAGCCCTATTCCCTAGGGCACTGCTGCCGATTAGGAATTTTGCCATTTTGTGTATATCTTGCATGCTGAGATATCATAAAGGTTCAATTGTCTATGAGCCATTATTGTTTTGGGTTGTCGTATTGTCCATTTATACTGTGTCATTACCACAGAGGGATTCAGAAAGACTTATTTCTGTGCAAACTATTATCCCCGCGCCAACTCGTTTTAAATCATCTTCTCCTCGCCATTATATCTCAATTGCCATTGGGCGAGTGTGTATAGATGTGAACTATTAACTAATAAATCAACGGACAACATGCATAATGTCAAGGAAGATTTACTAGAAGAACTTATTTCTCTGAGGAAGCAGCTTCATTTAAATCCCGAACTTTCGGGACAAGAGATCCAAACCGCCCGACGCGTGGTGGCCTACCTAAAGGATTGCAACCGTTCCGAAATTATTGAGCGCGTGGGAGGGTTTGGCGTAGTAGCGATTTTCGATAGTGAAAAACCCGGCCCTTCCATTATGTTTCGTGCCGATTTGGATGCACTACCCATTCAGGAGGTAAATACCTTTGCACATAGCTCTAAAACCGAGGGCGTATCGCATAAGTGCGGTCACGATGGGCATACCTGTGTAGTGCTGGGCCTTGCCCGGATGCTTTCAGCCAATCCGCCCAAGCGAGGGAAAGTGGTTTTGCTGTTTCAACCGGCGGAGGAGGATGGTATGGGAGCCAAGGCTGTATTGTCCGATCCTCGGTTCCAGGCTATTCGGCCCGACTATATCTTTGCCTTTCATAACCTACCGGGTTATCCCCTACACCAAGTAGTTTTGAGGAGGGGATCCTTTACGTCGGCGGTAAAGAGCATTATCATTAAGCTCAAGGGGAAAACGGCTCATGCCGCCGAGCCTGAATTCGGCATAAATCCTGCGCTACCCATTAGCGAAATACTTCAGTATGCCGCGCTGCTCTCGAACAATAAACCCGAACGCGCCGATTTTACCCTAATTACCCCGGTTCATATCGCCATGGGGGAGATTGCCTATGGAATTTCGGCCGGACATGGTGAGGTGCGGTTAACCATTCGTAGCTGGACCCAGCAGCAGATGGAGGAGTTGGCTCAGAAGCTGGTTGTGGGCATTCAGCAAATTGCCGAAAAGTATGGCATTGAAGTAGCCTATAGCTGGACCCATGAATTTAGCGCAAATAAGAACAATGATCAGGCTATCGATATGCTGGAAACGGCTGCTGGTGAGCTGGCGTTGGATATCCTACATCGAAGCACTCCGTTTAAGTGGGGCGAAGATTTTGGGCTATTCACCCAGCACTACAATGGGGCAATGTTTGGCATTGGCTCGGGCGAAAAGTGTCCGGCCCTGCACAACCCCGACTATGATTTTCCGGACGAGATAATGGCCACCGGAATTCTACTGTTTCACCAAATCAGCTTAACCCTTCTGAAATGAGACCTTTTCAAACATCAATAATAGAGATTAGCCGATCGGCATTTGAGCACAATTTAAACTTCTTGAAGTCATACCTAAAGGATGGCGTGCGGATATGTTCCGTAGTAAAAGGAAACGCCTATGGGCACGGCATTGAGTTGTTTGTTCCCCTTGCCGAGGAGTGTGGCATTAATCACTTCTCCGTTTTTAGTGCCGATGAAGCGCTACGGGTGCATCAATCGAGGGTTGGCGATAGCAGCATTATGATAATGGGGATGATCGAAAACGATCAGCTGGAGTGGGCCATCGAAAACGAAATTGAGTTCTACGTGTTTGAACCCATTCGGCTTCAACAGGCGCTGCTAGTGGCTCAAAGAGTGGGTAAAAAGGCGAAGGTTCACATTGAGGTGGAGACTGGGATGAATCGCACCGGATTTGCGCTTAAGCAGCTCCCTGCAGTACTACAGCTCTTGCGCACCAATAGCGCTCACCTCTGTTTTCAGGGAGTGTGTACCCATTTTGCGGGAGCCGAAAGCGTTACGAACTACTACCGCATTAAGGTGCAGCAGCATAATTTCGACAAGGCGCTTAAGCTTGTTTCCGCTAGTGGGTTGAGCCCCGTGCTTACCCATACTGCCTGTTCGGCTGCCGCCTTACGCTACCCCAAGGCACAAATGGACATGGTTCGGTTAGGGATTGTGCAGTATGGCTTTTTCCCCACACGCGAGGTGCTTATTGAGTATCTTACCAAGAAAAACACCAAGGTGAATCCTTTGCAGCGATTGCTGACTTGGAAAACCTGGATTATGGATGTGAAGGTGGTAAAGGCCGGCGAGTTTGTGGGGTATGGAACCTCCTATCTGGCCAACTCCGACAAGGTAATTGCTACCATCCCCGTGGGCTATAGCCATGGGTTTAGCCGCTCGCTGAGCAACCAGGGGCGCGTACTTATCCACGGGCAACGAATTAGCGTGATAGGTATGGTAACCATGAATATGATTACCGTGGATGTTACCGATGTTGAGAATGTGAGCATTGGCGACGAGGTGGTGCTGATAGGCAAGCAGGGCGATTTGGAAATTAGCGTCTCCTCCTTTAGCGAGTATAGCGATCAGATAAACTATGAGTTGCTTACCCGCCTACCGGCCGATTTACCCCGAACCGTGGTAGATTAATCCTTTCTAATCTAGTTGTTTCTGGCTGAAGGGAGTCGTTACGAATACTAAACGCTTCCTTCTTTTCTTAAAATTACAGATTAAACATTTTCTAATGATGATAAATTCTACAAGAAAAATAAGTTTATGGTCGGCAGTTGGAATAGGCGTTGGAGCCATGATTGGTGCAGGAATATTTGCACTAATGGGCGAAGCTGGAGCAATTGCAGGTAAGGCTGTTTATATCTCGTTTATTTTAGCAGGAATTTTAGCAGCAATTAGTGGTTACTCCTTAGCAAAATTAGGCGCACGATACCCTGCGGCTGGGGGTATTGTAGAATATGTAGTCAAGTCGTTCGGTGTAAATATTTTTTCGGGTGGGATAAGTGTTATGTTGTATTTAGCAACCATCATATCACTCGCATTATTGGCTAAGGCTTTTGGAAGTTATTCTATAGCTTTATTAAATATGAAAGGGTCTTTGTTATACACCAATATATTTGCACTATCTATAATGGTATTGCTTGGAATAGTGCAATATTTCGGAATAAAAAAAGTTGTTAAATTTCAGAATGTTGCGATTATAATTACAATTATAATTTTAGTCATATTTGCCACTACAGGTTTAATCACCATGAAGCCTGAATTAATGGCAACAGCATTATATCCTTCCTCCAATAAAATACTCTTTAGCATTGCAATTACCTTCTTTTCTTACGAAGGATTTAGGATAATTACGAATACTGCCGAAGATATTGTTAATCCAGGAAAGAACTTAATGCGAGCAATTTTTATTTCAATTGCGATTACAATGGTTATTTACACTGCGTTGGCAATTGCTATTTTTGGCAACCTAGAAGTAGACAAGGTAATTGAAGCTAAAGAATTCGCGTTGGCTGAAGCAGCTAAACCTATTTTTGGGATAGTCGGGTTTACTATTATTTCTATTGCAGCATTGTTTGCTATATCATCATCTATTAATGCAGTATTATATGCTGCAACTAATATCTCTTTTCAAATGGCAAAGGATGGCCATTTACCCATATTCTTTGCCAAAACAATTGGAAATACGAGACAGGGTCTATTGATTACAGTATTAATAACGGTGCTATTGATAATCTTCCTGAATTTATTACAAATAGCTGCGGTAGGTTCTATTACTGTATTGTTTATTCACTCAGTAACGCATTTAGGCCATCTTAAAATTATTCGGCAAACTAAAGCATCGAAATTCTGGGTTGCTACTGCTTTGCTTGCTACGCTTGCAGTAATCGTTCTGTTTTTAATATATTCTATTAAAGACTCATTTACAATACTTTATTTATTTATTGGAATACTTGCACTATCATTTTTAATCGAACTAGTTATCCGCTTCATTACACATCGAAAAGTTGATAAAGGTAGCAAAGGAATTTCTGGTGAAATTTTCAGCTAAAAACAAGGGAACCTTGCAATCTTACTTAGTAGATATCCTTTGTTTGCCTACAAACTACTTGTCTTTCTATTAGCCTACCATTTTTTAAGTATGACTTCTCACAACAACTTGTGTCCATAGCCGCTCAGAACCTAGCCGGTTACTGAAAATCATATACCTCACCATCTAGTCACTCCTCCTCTGGAGGAGCCGGAGGAGGTCGGTAGCGTATATACCAATCAGAATAGTTATACAATGCACCCTTTGTGTTCTCTGTGCCATTTTTTCTCCGTGACCTCTGTGGTTAAATATTGTAGATTGGTTAATGCTAATTGTAGAAGCCATCCTTTCACTTTTCACTTCTCACTTTTCACACCTTTAATTTTTCATTTTTTTGCAATTCACAATTCACCACTTACTTTTCACCACTTTGCACCGGCCGTCTTTTAACATTTAACCTTTAACTTTTCACTTCTCACTTTTCACTCCCTCATCTCTCCGTTTCTCAATAATAATTAACATTCCTATTGTAATAAACACTAAGTTTGATAAATCAATATTACGATAATGGATGCAGCTAAAAAAGACAAAATCAAACCACCTGCCACTCCGCAGTATTTCCCCGTTATAGGTGTTGGTGCATCAGCTGGAGGGCTCGATGCTTTCAAGCAATTACTCACAGCTATACCCGAGAACTCCGGAATGGCTTATGTCCTAGTACAGCATCTCGACCCATCGCACGAAAGCATGTTGCCCGAGATACTCTCGCGCTCCACCAAAATTCCCGTGCACGAAATCACCGACGATATACACCTTGCCCCCAACCATATCTACATCATTCCTTCCAATAAAATCCTCACTTCCACCGATGGTGTGCTCAAGCTCACCAACCGCGACAAAAAAATCATCAATCTTTCCATCGATATCTTCTTTACATCCCTTGCCGGTGTGCATAAAGAGTTTGCCGCTGGCGTTGTGCTATCGGGCACCGGAAGCGATGGCACTCTCGGACTAAAATCCATCAAAGAGCACGGCGGCATCAGCATTGCCCAAACCGAAGAATCGGCTGCTTACGATAGCATGCCGCAAAGTGCCATTAATGCTGGTGTTGTCGACTTTGTTTTACCGCCCAACGAAATTCCCGCACAGCTTGCCCAAGTCTTCAGCTCTTACAAAGCCAATCCTCTGTTCAAAGAAGAGGAAGAGCAGCTGCCCAAAGACGACGAAGCCGCTTTCAAACAAATTCTTTCGCTTCTCCGCCTGCGCAGCGGTGTAGACTTTACATACTACAAGCAGCCTACTTTCCATAGGCGTATTGCACGGCGCATTGCCATTGTTAAGAAGAAAGACCTTGCCGACTACCTAAACTTTTTACGCTCCGATAAAGCCGAACAGGACGCCCTCTTTCTCGATGTGCTCATTCCCGTTACCTCCTTCTTCCGCGATCCTAAAACCTTTAGCACACTCACTGATACCGTATTTCCTGCACTCTTCAAGAACAAGCCCTACGACGAACCCATTCGTATGTGGATTGCGGGATGCTCCACCGGCGAAGAAGCTTTTTCAATAGCCATTTGTCTTTACGAATTTCTGAAAGAGAAACTATCATTCACCAAGATTCAAATCTTCGCGTCCGATATCTCCGAAGACGCAATCAAGAAAGCACGCTCAGCCGTTTATACCAAGGCCGATGTGCAAATGCTCACCGATGCGCAGCTCAAAAACTATTTTGTAAAGACCAGAAGTGGTTACGAAGTAAGTAAGCTCATCCGCGACATGTGCATTTTTGCGCCTCACAACTTCTTAAAAGACCCTCCATTTGCCAAAATGGATTTAATAAGCTGCCGCAACGTGCTTATTTACATGGATACTTTCTTACAGAAGAAAGCGCTCACCGTTTTTCATTACGCTCTCAAAGAAAATGGATTCCTGCTGCTGGGTAAATCCGAAAGCACCAGTCCTGCATCAGAGCTATTCTCGCAGTTTAATAAGCACGAAAAGATATATTCGCCCAAACCAGTGCCCGGTCGCTTCATTCATGTTACAAACGAACGTAAAGAAAAAATGGTAGCTGCCAAAGACAAAACGGTAACCAACCCAGATTCCGTCTACACCGATTTCCGCAAGAGTGCTGAGGCCATTCTTCTCTCAAAATTCACCCCGGCAAGTGTTGTTGTGAACGAACAAATGGACATCGTTCACATTCACGGCATCATTACACCATTTCTGGAAGCACCGCAAGGCAAGCCCTCGTTCAACCTGCTGAAAATGGCCCGCGAAGGGTTATCCTTCGAATTGCGCAATGCCCTGCACAAAGCAAAATCCAGCGGCGTATCGGTTATCAAAGAAAACATACCTATTAACATAACCAACGACGAAGTTGGGCACGATAATAAATCATTAGTAACCATCGAAATTATTCCGCTCACCAACATGGTGGACTTGCACTACCTCATTTTGTTTACCAAAACAGCAGTGGCGGCAACCCGTTGCACTTCGGGCGGCAGTACAAAGAGAAAGAAGGACGAAGCGCAGCTGCTCTATCAACAGCTCGAAAAAGAGTTGGCGCAAACCCGTGAAGATATGCGCAGCATTACCGAAGACATGGAAGCCGCCAATGAAGAGCTCCAAAGCTCCAACGAAGAGATGCAAAGCAGCAACGAAGAGATGCAAAGCTTAAACGAAGAGCTCGAAACATCGAAAGAGGAGCTGCAATCTACCAACGAAGAGTTGATTATTATAAACCAGGAACTCATTGATAAGCAGGAACAGCTCAACAATACGCGCCTATATGCCGAAGCTATTGTATCCACTGTACGTCACCCGCTCATTATTCTCGATAAAGCCCTGCGCATTAAAAGCGCCAACGACTCATTTTATAATAAATTCAACGCCACAGAACAGGATACCGAAGGCAAACTGTTTTACGAGATACAAAATCGTCAATGGGACGATCATGCAATTCGCCTCCTGCTCGAAAATATCCTTGTAAAGCGAGAACGCCTTACCGACTTCGAAATAATTCTGAAGTTCCCTGAACTTGGCACACGCACAATGCTAATGAATGCACGGCAACTTGTAAACGAAAAAACTTCGCAGCAACTCATTCTCCTAGCCATTGAAGATATTACCGTTCAAAAGAACTTTGAAGAAGAATTAATAAAGGCTAAAAACATTGCTGAAAACGCTACCGATGTTGCCGAATGTGCCAGGAAAGCCAAGCAGCAGTTCTTAGCAAACATGAGCCATGAAATTCGCACTCCCATGAATGCTATTGTTGGGTTTTCAAAAGTGCTGCTCAAGGCCGATATGTCTGCCAAACACAAAGAGTATGTTCAAGCCATAAAGACCAGCGGCGATACACTAATCGTGCTTATCAATGATATTCTTGATTTAGCTAAGGTCGATGCCGGTAAAATAGTATTTGAACACAAACCGTTCAAGTTAGCTGCATCCATAAGCACGCTGCTTCATATGTTCGAAGTAACAATGCAGGAAAAGAACCTAAAGCTCGTTAAACTCTACGACAAAAACATTCCCGCAGTGGTAGTTGGCGATTCAGCGCGCTTGCATCAAATCATATTAAACCTTATGGGTAACGCCGTAAAGTTTACTAAAGCAGGACAAATTTCCGTAGCTGTTCGTTTGGTGCATCAAGATAGAGAGAACGCAATCATTAGCTTTGAATTTACCGATACAGGAATTGGTATCACTGACGATAACCTCGAATTAATCTTTGAAACGTTCCAGCAAGCAAAAAATACCACATCAGGCACATTTGGTGGAACAGGATTAGGTCTTGCCATTGTTAAGCAGCTGGTCGAAAAACAAGGCGGCACCATCAGCGTAACTAGTAAAGTAAACGAAGGCTCTACCTTTAGCTTCATCTTAACCTTTCAAAAAACTAATGTCGAAATTCAATCCGAAACCGTAACTGAGGAGTTAGGTCGTGGCACCCAGAACATAAAAATATTGGTTGCCGAAGATGTTATGCTCAACCAGCTGCTGATTAGAACAATATTAGACGATTTTAAATTCGAATGCGATATTGTTGCCAACGGTAAGTTTGCCATTGAAAAGCTACAAACAAACGCCTACGATATAATACTCATGGATTTGCATATGCCCGAAATGGATGGATTTGCCGCTACCAAGCACATTCGTAACACCATGCACTCCACTATTCCCATCATCGCCCTCACCGCCGACGTAACCACCGTTGATGTGCCAAAGTGCCAAGCAATAGGCATGAACGACTACATTGCTAAGCCTATTGATGAACAACTATTGTATAGGAAGATTGTGGACCTACTAAAGGTTAAAAACGATGCCAGCTAAGTAGGCAAAATAGCGCACCGCACACTTGACAACAGTAACCTGTGGCATTCCAAACCATTATCAGCAAACAACCATTGGGTTCATTTACCCGCCAACAGTAAAATGCCATATATATCGAATCGTTCTACCATTAAGCACGGTTTTATTATTTCTAAAGAACATAAATTCTGAAAAACAATAAGCATGTATAAGCATCTTTTTGGACCAGTTCCTTCGCGCAGGCTGGGTATGTCGTTAGGGGTCGACCTTGTACCTAAAAAAGTATGTTCGTTAAACTGTGTTTACTGCGAAGTAGGCAAAACCACTAAGCTTACGCTTAATAGAATGGAGTATGTAAAACACGATGTGGTGATTGCTGAACTAACCCAGTTCCTGAGCAGTAAACCTAAGCTCGATTACATTACATTTTCAGGCTCGGGCGAACCAACCCTCAATAGCCGAATAGGAGAAATCCTGAACTTTGTCAAGCAAAACTATCCCCATATAAAAACAGCCGTATTAACAAACGGCACGCTGTTGTTCAACAAAGCATTAAGAGCCGAACTGCTTCAAGCCGATGTTATTCTACCTTCGTTAGACGCTGCCACCCAAGCCGTGTTTGAAAAAATCGACCGTCCAGCCTCTACCCTTTCCATTGAAACGTGTATTCAGGGTTTAATTGATTTAAGGCACGAGTACAAAGGAAAAATTTGGCTAGAAGTATTCCTGTTGAAGAATTATAACGACACTAAACAGGAGTTAGATTTACTAAAGGAAGCCATCCTGAAAATCAAACCCGATAGCATTCAGCTAAATACCCTCGACCGGCCGGGCACCGTAAGCGGCTTAATCCCGCTATCAAAAAGCGAGTTGCAGGCAGTTGTTGATTACTGGAACATCCCAAACGTCAAAATCATTGCATCAGCTCAAGACCGAACAGCTGTTGAGTCCTATAGTGGCGATATTGAAACAGCCATTCTCGAAACCATTGCCCGCCGCCCATGTACCCTCAATGATTTACATAGCTTCTTAGGCATTCACGTAAACGAAATAAACAAGTATTTAGGAACACTGGAACTGAACAATAAAATCAAAACAGTCCAGCTCGACCGTGGTGTCTTCTACGAATTAAAGCACAAATAATATCGTTTTTCATAACGCAACTAGGGATTTTACTGTCCCTAGTTGTTATCTAGTTTTACGCGCTAAATAACTTGTTATGAAAATAGTATTGTTGCGCCACGGCGAAAGTCAATGGAACAAAGAAAACCGTTTTACTGGTTGGACCGATATTGACTTAACAGAAAAAGGATTCGAAGAAGCACAAAATGCCGGAAAGCTGCTAAATGCCGAAGGCTTAACCTTCGATATAGCATACACTTCAGTATTGAAAAGAGCCATCCATACTCTTTGGAGTGTATTGGATGAAATGGATTTGGCTTGGATTCCTGTATACCGTTCATGGAAGCTGAACGAGAAAAGTTATGGCGACCTGCAAGGTTTGAATAAAACTGAAACCCTAGTGAAATATGGAGAAGAACAAGTGTTGCTTTGGCGGCGCAGCTTCGATGTTCGTCCTCCAGAGTTAAATATTGCTGACAAAAGACATCCCGTAAATGAGGATAAATACAGCGCAATTGATAAATCGTTGTTGCCTGCTGCCGAATGTTTGAAAGACACCGTTGAGCGTTTTTTACCTTACTGGCATCAAACCATTAAGCCAGCTATTCTTAATCATCAAAAGGTTTTAATTGTAGCCCACGGAAACAGCCTTAGGGCACTAGTTAAATATCTCGACAATATCTCACACAGCGATATTGTGAATTTGAATATCCCTACCGGAATTCCCCTTGTATATGAGCTGGACGAAAACCTTCATCCTATCCATCATTACTATCTTGGCGATGCCGAACAAGTAAAGCAGGCCATGCATGCTGTAGCAAACCAGGCTTCGAAAAAAGATTAGCGAAATGTGTGAAAGATGTAATCTTTTACCTGAATTCTGTAACACTTCCCCTCTCTTCAAGCCTTAACTTAGTCATCTCAGAAATATGAAGAAAAGATGAAATGAGCATAACTAAAATCATCGGCAGTTTCATCTGTCAATTTAAAAACAATTTGACAAATGAGACAATTAAAACCAAAGATTGCAATAGTTGGAGCAGGCAATGTAGGTAGCACGTTCGCTTTTTCCCTAATGATAAGTGGCTTGGCCCGGGAAATTGTTTTAATTGACAAGAATGAATCGCTCGCCAAAGGTGAATGCATGGATCTAAATCATGGATTAAGCTTTGCCCAACCAACTAAAATTTATGCCGCAGGATTCGAAAGTTGCAAGGATGCCGATATTGTGGTCATCACCGCTGGAGCGAATCAAAAGCCGGGGCAAAGCAGAACAGATTTGGTAAAGGCTAATGTTGCCATATTTAAAGAGTTAATACCAGATATTACCAAATACGCAACGAATGCTATTCTTTTAGTTGTTACCAATCCGGTTGATATCCTTACCTATGTAACACTGAAAATATCGGGGTTTCCTTCGAATAGGATTATTGGTTCAGGAACAGTTTTGGATACAGCACGGCTAAAGTATATGTTAAGTGAATATTATAAAGTAGATGCCAGTAATATTCACGCCTACATTATCGGAGAGCATGGCGACACTGAACTCCCTGTTTGGAGTAATGCGACCATTGGAGGCATGGATATCGAGACGTTTTGCTCTGTTTGTGCCCGGAAGTCTAATTCCAAAAATGAATTGGAAGAAATATTTGATAACGTTAAAAATGCGGCTTATCAGATTATTCAAGCAAAAGGTGCAACAAACTATTCTATTGCATTGTCGTTGGTTAAAATTAGCCAAGCAATCGTGAGAAACGAAAATTCTATCTTGCCTGTTTCTACGCTAATCACCGATTTCTACGGAATAAGTGATGTATGTATAAGCATACCAGCAATCGTCAATATTACTGGCGTTGAACAATACCTAAAACTCAATTTGTCAGATCAAGAGCAAAAGTTGTTTGTAAAATCTGCCAAGGCCTTAAAGGATATCATAAAAGCAAGCAACTTTTAAACTAATTTGTTGCGAATAACGTGTAAAATGATGAGGCAAATAAATTCACAAACCAAAATAATTGCAACTTTAGGGCCAGCGACTTCCACTAAAAATATTATTTCTGAACTGATTAGGTCAGGAGTTGATGTATTCAGGCTAAATTTTTCGCATTCCTCGAAACTAGAATATTTGCGGATAATCAATCTGATTAAAGAATTGAATCTGGAATTGAAAACAAATGTGGCCACTCTGGCTGATTTACAAGGGCCAAAACTAAGGGTTGGCGAAATTGAAAACAACCTGATTCATTTAGAAAAGGATGATGTCATAACCTTTGTTACTGAAAAGTGTATTGGGCAGAAAGACCATATTTATATGAGTTATCTGGAGTTTCCGAAAGATGTAAATGTTGGTGAAGCAATTTTAATCGACGATGGTAAAATAAAGTTGGAAGTTACCGAAACCAATAAAAAAGATACCGTTCGGGCAAAAGTTATTTATGGTGGACCGCTTTCATCAAACAAAGGAGTAAACTTACCCAACACCAATGTTTCGCTGCCATGTCTTACCGAACAAGATATTTCGAACGCTGTTTTCGCGCTGAAACATGGTGTTGATTGGATTGCGATGTCGTTTGTCCGAAAGGCTTCGGATATTCTTGAATTAAAAGAATTGATCAGGAAAAGTAATGGCTTTGCCGCTGTTATTGCCAAAATTGAAAAACCGGAAGCTCTGCTTGAGATCGATCAGATTATTGATGCAACCGATGGTATTATGGTCGCACGTGGCGACCTAGGCGTTGAAGTTCCCTTTGACCAAGTTCCTTTGTTCCAGAAACTCATTGTTGAAAAATGTATCAGACATTCAAAACCGGTAATAATTGCTACCCAGATGATGGAAAGCATGATTACTAATTTCAGTCCAACCCGCGCTGAGGCAAATGATGTAGCCAATGCAGTTTTGGATGGAGCCGATGCTTTAATGCTGAGCGCTGAAACTTCCATTGGCAAATACCCGGTTGAAACTATACAGTGTATGCAACGGATTATTGATTATACCGAATCCAACGGAAAGCCTTATAACAAAAAGTTCGAACCAGTGCCAGGAAATCCTAATTTTTTATCTAACTCTGTTTGCTTTAGTGCCACAAAACTCGCCGAACTAGTAAAATCGAAGGCTCTGATTATTTTTACCCATTCAGGGTTCTCTGCCATAGGTGTATCAAGCTACAGGCCTGATTCAAAAATTTATGTTTTTACAAACAATGAAAATATTTTAAGAAAAATGGCGCTTATTTGGGGCATTGAAACATACTATATGGATTATGATAAAATAGATGAAGCCATTAGCGAATCAACCCATAAGTTATTGGAGTTAAATTTGGTGAATAAAGGAGACATACTGGTTTATGTAAGCAGTATTCCTCGTCATCTGTATGGGCATACCAATATGCTAAAAGTAGATCTGGTGTAATGAATTGATTTTAAAAACATAATTCATGAAAAGACTTATCGTTTTTGATCTGGACGGTACACTTGCCGTAAGTAAATCATCGATCGACACTGAAATGGCTGTATTATTGCACGACCTACTTCAAATCGTCAAAGTAGCAGTTATTTCTGGAGGCGATTGGCCGCAGTTTGAAAAATAACTGCTCTCCAATCTTCCTCACGACGAGTGTCTGGGAAATCTTTCCCTGTTGCCAACTTGTGGAACAAAGTTTTACACGTATAGTAACGAATGGAAAAAGGGTTATTCTGAAGATTTCACTGTAAATGAAAAGGAGAGGATTATCGGTTCCATAAAAAAAGCGATTGCTAAAACGGGGTACAAAGTTGAAAAGGTTTGGGGAGAAACTATTGAAGATCGGGGAAGCCAGATCACTTTTTCAGCATTGGGTCAGCAGGCTCCTATCGAAGAAAAGAAAAATTGGGACCCCAATTTCGATAAAAGACAAAAGATCAAAGCAATTCTAGATAAGATTATTCCTGAATTTTCAGTGCGTCTGGGTGGAACGACTTCAGTTGATGTAACCAAACCCGGCATTGACAAAGCATATGGGATTCGAAAACTCCAAGATAATCTTGGTATTGCAATCGATGAAATGATATTTATTGGCGATGCCTTATTTCCGGGAGGAAACGACTATCCAGCGAAAGAGGCAGGCGTTTTATCTATAAAAGTACGCGATCCAAATGAATCGAAACGGGTTGTTGAAGCAATCATCGCCTGTTTGGATAGGACTTATGAACCAGAAGTTTACGAGAAGAAATATATATGATTGGATTAAAATTACAACGTCTTGGACAAATCATGGAACCCGAACTGGGCAATCCAATGGAGGTCGAAGGTGTCCTGAATCCAGCCGCCATTCGTGGGCCGGATGGAAATCTCTACCTTTTCCCAAGGTATGTGGCGAAGGGTAATTATTCGCGCATTGGTATTGCAAAAGTACTGTATAATGAGGCAGGAGATCCTATTGGAGTTGAAAGGCTTGGTATCGCTTTAGAGCCAGAAGCCGAATATGAAAAGCGTTCTGATGGTAGCGGCGGATGCGAGGATGCACGAGTCACCTATTTTGAACCTCTAAAGCGTTATATAATGACTTATACAGCCCTTTCGCCTAAGGGTCCACGGATCGCCATGGCCGAATCGGTTAATTTACTCCAATGGAAGCGACTTGGTCTTGCAGCTTTTGAACCGTATGATGGCATCGATTTCGTAAATGTTGACAACAAAGACGCTGTTCTCTTTCCTGTTGCCATTCCCAATCATAAAGGAAAGATGCAAATGGCTATCCTGCACCGGCCTCTTTTTCAAGGTACACGTCCGGAAGAAACCGTATTCCAAGCTAAATTGAGAGAGGTTGATATTGCTCATGAAAGTATCTGGATTTCATACTGTCCGATACCTTTAGATGGCCCCCACCTGGATCATATTGGATTGTTCAATTCCCATTATCGACTTGCAAGTCCCGTGTCTCCATGGGAACGACTCAAAATAGGGGGCGGAACTCCACCCATTCTTACCCGGCATGGCTGGCTGATCCTTTACCACGGAGTCAGTGAAATTGAGCATCCGGTAAATTGTAATGATAAGTTTCGTTATTCAGCCGGTGTGATGATTCTATCCAAGGATCATCCACAACATATCCATTATCGTTCGATAGAACCGGTTTTAAAGCCAAAGCTGAAGCAGGAGCGCGTTGGTATCATCGCCAATGTTGTATTTCCTACCGGTATTGATCAACGGATCGATCTTGGCTTACCCGATCGATTCGATATTTATTATGGAATGGCAGACAACCGCATTGGAGTGGCCCGTCTTGATTTACCGGATGTCCTGCCAAAGGAAGGAGTTGCCGATGCACCAGATGAAATAGTATAAATTCAGAAAATGTGTGAAAAATGTAATCTTTTACCTGAATTCTGTAACACTTCCCGTTCCTATCCAAACTAACTTAGCCTCAATAGATACATCAACTTTTAAAACAAAACAAAATGAAAAATGTACTGATTGCTTTAGATTATGATCCTACCGCTAAGATAGTTGCAGATAAAGGGGGCTTTTTGTCTAAAACCATGAATGCCAAAATTACTTTACTACATGTAATTTCAAAACCGGTGCTGTATTATGCTTCATACCATGAAATAGCTCCTCTTTTAAAAAATGAAGATGAATTAAAAGCAACATCTAAACTTTTTCTTGATCAATTGAAAAAGGATCTTCGAGACGAATCAATTCGAACCATAGTTAAAGAGGGTGATACATCTGATTGCATTTTAAAAACGGCAAAAGATACGAATGCCGATGTTATTGTTCTGGGTACACATAGCCGAAAATGGCTAGAAAATATAGTTATGGGAAGCGTTGCAGAAAGTGTACTTAAACATTCGACTTTACCACTCTTTATTATTCCAACAAAAAAACAAAGAGATTAAAAATATGATTTGATGTCTAGCGAACTCCGAATACTTAACACTGCTGAATTTTACGAGACAAAAAACAGGAATTCTGACGTGTGATTTATGTAATTCATTTAAAAAATGCTGTAACATTTTGTCACCCTATACCGCTTAATTTTGACTTTTCTGAAATTAATAAAGAACGAAGATGAAAGAGAAAATAAATAAGTTGAATCCGACCGAAAATCAGACTGGCAAGAAAAAGAAAGATAATCCGCAAGGTTATCCCCTATATCCTGAAAGCGAAGATATTTATGAAAAATCTCAGCAAGAAGAGGGCATAAACCCCGAAGACATTTCTAAAACAAAGTCATCAAACAGCACCAATGAATTAAGACGACAAGAACTGGATAATAAATCTAATGAAAACGACCTTGACATTCCAGGTTCCGAACTCGATGATATTCAGGAAGACATTGGTAGTGAAGATGAAGAGAACAACTACTACAGTTTAGGTGGTGACAACCATGAAAATTTGGAAGAAGACCAGGGATAGTAAAATCAACTAAATAACTTTATTAGATTGCAAGATTCAACTCACAAATGCAACTTGGGTTAACTGATTATTGTCAAGTTTCACAAGATTGTTTATGACAACTTGTTTGATTAATATATTTCAAAGATAAAACTTTATTTTTAAACTCATCAGGTTCTTGTAAAA